>NZ_CALADU010000256.1 GCF_937890665.1 uncultured Subdoligranulum sp. | reverse complement strand
AAAAAATGTCTAAATAAGACAGGTTTTGGCATATTTAACCATTATGATATCTTCAGGGTCAAAGAAAGAAGGTATCACATGTGGATGCAGAAGAACGCCGAAGGGAGATTCTGCATCATCTGAGTTTGACAGGCCAGGAGACAATGGAAAATCTGTCGACAATGTTTGGTGTCTCTGTTCGAACGATTTTTCGGGATATCGAGCAGTTGTCGGTAAGCAACCGCATCCGCTGCGTGCGCGGCAGGCATGGTGGTGGCGTCATTTATGAAGGTGATCGTCCACGTCTGACGCAAAAGCACTATCAGCTCCTGGAGCGGTTATCGCAAGGCCTTTCTGAACAGGATGCCGAAACCATGCAGGAGATCATGGAAGCTTTGACTCTACGCGGAGCCTGATCGCACCGCATACCTTGACAATTACATACCCAGCATGGCAGGTACGTTCCTGCCCCAGTGAGCAACACGGGAAGATGCGCCAGGACGCGCCATGTTCTGCATAACCATCGATGCCTACCCCATGAGGCATTATGCAGGATTTGACGCTGAGCGATCCCATCCAACCCGAAAGCAGTCACGACGGACTGTTTGCGATGACCTGGGGCAGGGGATAATGATACGCCTGCAGCCCCGCGCATCAGACGGGGTGGCCGGGCCCAGGTTGCAATCATGAGACCTTCGCCCTTGACCAGTGAGCGGTTGTATGCCAGCAGCCCGCCTGCCGTGTTCCTCATGCCAGGGGGCGAGCGGCAAATATGGCAAGTTATTACTCCTATTTCTTTCTTTTACGACCTCAACAACGTGTTGATGTCGAACCCGTGCGACGCAGCACAGCAAGCTGCTGCGCCGCATTATTTTGCCATCAACCGTAATGGAACGGGGGGATTCTGTTTGAATGAGACGATGCCGACCGGGTACGAACTGGCCCACCAGCAGGCCGAAACCATATTCCGCCACATTTTTCCTCGCCAGGAGATGACGGTGCGGGAAGGCCAGATTCAGCTGTGCCACACCATGCTGGATGCCCTGTTTGGCGGGGAAGTGGCCCTTTGCGATGCCGGCGTCGGCCTCGGCAAGACCTATGCCTATCTGGTGGCCGCTATCCTGTGGATGCAGCAGCGCGCACTGCCTTTACGGCAGCCATTGGTCATCTCTACTGCCAGCGTGACTTTGCAGGACGCAATTCTGAAAGAATACATTCCATTTTTGTCATCCGTACTAACGCAAAACGGATGTGATACAAACTGTACTTCGCAAGGGAAAGGGCCGCTACGTCTGTGACCTGCGCCTGCTGAAACGACAGCAGGAAGTGGCACAGCGCGGGGAAAAGTTTGCTCGGCGGCTGCATGTGCTTCGGGATGCAGATGCCTGCCTGGATCTGGATCAGATCCAAGGCCTGTCGGGATATGACCGGCGGCATATCTGCGTGCCGGAGCGATGTGCGAAAGACTGCATTGCGCGCCACCGATGTCGGTACCAGCGGTATCTGCAGCAAAGCGGGAGCGGCTCGCTCCTGATTCAAATCTGCAATCACAATTACCTTCTGGCGGATGCCATACACCGACAGAACGGCTGGAAGCCGCTGCTGCGAGATTACGGCGTGCTTATCATTGACGAAGCACATAAACTGCCGGAAGTCAACCAGCAGATGCAAACCCGGAACTTGACGGTAGCAGATTTGAACGATATCGCAGACCAGCTGGCAAGGGAGAATCTCGTACATGAATCGCAGAAACTGCGGCGAATCACGGATGAACTGGTTGCGGCCTTTGGGACCATGCAGCATGGCCGGGCGCGGGAAATCCCGTATGCCCCGCAGCAGGAACAGCTTGCAACACTCGATCGTCTCCATCATCAACTGTGCGAAAGAACTCAACAAGACGGAAGAAAACTTTCGCCACCGCTGCGGCGCGCAGTACAGCGCGTCATAGAGTTGACACAGTTGTTCCTCATGCCGAATGATTCGTCGACTATGTATGTGGAATATGCAGCTGAGCTGGGGGATAGCAAGCAAATTGTCTCACTGAACGCAGTGCCCAAAGACTTGCCGCAGCATCTATACACCACGCTGTGGAGCCAGTGTAAACCGACAATCCTGACATCCGGCACCCTGGCGGCCGGAGATGGATTCACCAATACAAGCAGACTGCTGGGCCTGGGGCATGGCGTTCCTGTGCGAAACTTGCAGGTATCCTCTCCGTTTGACTATGTGCATAACTGCTTGCTCGTGTTACCATCATCATCCGGCAAGCGGAAGCGTATGGAAACTAGCAATGAGCAAATTGCCAAGCAGCTCTGCCAGCTTATAGAAGCGGCGCATGGCCACGCGCTTGTCTTGTTCACTTCCTACGAACAGATGGGCGAAGTGTATGAATTGCTGAAGGATGCACTGGATTTACCTATTCTGCAGGCGCGCCGCGGGTCACAGGCAGTGGTGGAGCAGTTTAAGCAACTGGCAAACGGTGTGCTGCTGGCGGGCGGCTCCTGCTGGGAAGGAATTGATTTCCCCGGTGATCTGGTTTCGCTGCTTGTAATTGTGCGGTTGCCCTTCCCAGTGCCTGACCCGGTGCGGAAAGCCCGGCGCGAACAATACCCTGACCTGCACAGCTACATCCAGGCCGAGATCGTGCCTGAAATGCAGCAAAAACTGCGGCAGGGCTTCGGCCGGGCCATCCGCACCGAGAACGACAGCTGCGCGGTCGCCATCCTCGATCCGCGGGCCGCCCTCGACGGGCGGTACCACCAGTCTGCGCTGGATGCACTGCCGGACGGCATCCCGATCACAACCAAAATCGAAGACATCGAACCATTCCTTCGGGCACACAAAAGCCCCGATTATTTTTTTCCGAATTCCGAAAATCATTAACACAGGATAATATAATGGAGGAACACCATGAGAGCAATCTGCTTTATCCAGGAAGTCAAAGATTCAGACCTGACCATGCGTCAGCAGCAACTGATCTGCCACCGCGCTCTGCGCAAACTGCAGTGGCCCTGCGTGTGGGAATTATTCGCCCAGGCAGGCAGCGAAGCCCAACCGCTCTCTCTGCGCCCTGGTATGGTCGATCTACTGCGCGCCGCCGCTGCAAGTGAGGTGGATGTGCTGATAGTGGTCGATGTGGAACACCTGCACTGCGGCCAGGCGGAACTGGATGGCCTGCTTATGTCGCTATTGCAGTACGGCATCCATACATTCGGGGCCAAGAACGGCCAATGGATCGAACCCGGCGGACGGCACTGGATGATTCTGCCCGGCTACGATGAGATAGATGAGTGAACAGGAAAAAGACCGGGCGCTGTTCTATCCCCGCGCCTGGGTATACGTCAGATCACGAAATCGTCACCGGCTGGCGGAACAGAAACTGAATGCGCTCCAGGCGGCACAGCAGCAAGGCCTTGAGGTCGTCGGCACCAGCGAGGACCGGTGCGGACAGCACAGCATCTGGAGGCCGGGACTCTTCGCCCTGCTTTGGGCGGTGCGGGCACGGTTGGTAGATGTTGTGGTCGTGCCGCGCTTGTCCCGGCTGGCTGTGCATCGGCAATGGTTGGGATGGATGCTGCGGATGTTCCACAAACATGACGTTACGGTTGCCACCATTGAGTGTGAGCTTCGGTATGACCTCTACCGGCATGGATTAGATGGTGTTCTACTATAATGACAATATTGACCGTTTGAGGTTTCTCAGTATCAATGCATACCAATAGAACCAACATGACGGGATCGGCGCGATGCAAATGATTGACAACGTGCGCACAAACGGTTATACTTTAAGCAAGATGACTGGGAGGCGAAGGTTATGGCTAAGTCAGCAAACATCAATGTGCGCATCGATCCGGAAACAAAGAAGCGTGCGGAAGATTTGTTTTCCAGCTTTGGTATCACGATCACGGATGCCATCAACATATTTCTCCGTAAATCCATCATGGAGGGAGGCTTGCCGTTTGACGTCAGGCTGCCAGAACATCCGCTGGATGCCAGCCGTATGACTGCCGAACAGCTGGATGTCGCGCTGGAAAAAGGTTTTGCACAGCTTCAAGCGGGCCAATGTATCCCGGCAAAACAAGCGTTTGATGAAATTCGGGGAGAGGTTGGTGCATGACGTATGACGTGACATTGACCCCGCAGGCAAAGCAGGATTTGAAGGCCATCTACCGATACATCGCGGTGGATTTGGCCTCTGAAATCAATGCAAACCGATTGCTCGACCGTCTGGAAGAAAACATTCTTAAACTGGACACAATGCCGGAGCGTTTCCGCATTTATGATAGGGAACCATGGCGCAGCCGAAACTTGCGCGTGATGCCCATCGACCATTATCTTGTGTTTTATGTTTCAGATCGACAAACGCAAGCCGTGACTGTGCTCCGCGTTATGTATGGCGGCCGTGATGTGGCTGCTCAATTGGAGCGCAACATAACATAAAGCCAAACGATCACAAATCCAATCCGGAGCGAGTCCTCGAAAAGGGGAAATCGCTCCGCTTTTTTATTGCTTGGAATCAGTATTACGGTTAGTCAACCTCTATGCTGACAGTTCGGGCAGAACTTGAGTGAAGGCGCTATAATGCAAATTGATTATAATACGGAATCTCCTGCGCCCATTGTGGTGCAGGAGATTCGCTATGCGTTGGCATTATCTATTGTAAAAAATCTACTTGAAAATGGGGTGATCGACCGGGAAAATGCGACCAAAGTAACTGTTGCTCTTGCCAATTTATACGGCGTAAATCGGCGGGCTATTTAGTGGTTATTGTGAATGGATAATTCGCTCGCTGTGTGATAGTGTTGTCGTGATAAGGTCGGCCACCAGATAGATCAAACAACACAATATCACATAGGGAGGGCTGAGTCATGCCGCAGGTGGAAGTTATTAAACCGATTCGGCAACACGTGACAGCAAAGCTGCGCGTATGCGCTTATGCCAGAGTCAGCACTGATTCAGCAGATCAGCTCAACTCTTTCGCTTCTCAGGTGCAGTATTACACCAATTACATCGAATCCCGTGCCGATTGGGAACTGGTTGACATCTATGCGGATCGTGGGATCACAGGTACCGATGCCCACAAACGTGATGAATTTCTGCGCATGATGGAGGACTGCCGCAAGCGGAAGATTGACCAGATACTGGTGAAATCATTATCCCGCTTTGCCAGAAACACGGCGGACTGCATTGCTGCGATTCGGGAACTGAGACAACTGGGCGTGACGGTGATTTTTGAAAAAGAGCGCATCAACACCCGTCTGATGGCCAACGAGATGCTCATCAGCATGATGAGCGCCTTTGCGCAGGAGGAATCCGTTTCTATCGCCAAAAATCTGCGCAAAGGCATTTTGATGCGGATGAATTCCGGCAACTTCCGGCTTTCCAATCTTCCATATGGTTACGACCACTATGAAAACGGTCGCTTGTCGGTTCAGAATGGAGAAGCAAAAGCGATACGCTGGATCTACGATCGCTACCTTTCAGGATACGGCGTCAATCAGATCGCCAGGGAACTGCCGTGCCAGTTGCCGGCAGAAGCCAGAATCCGCGGCTCGAAGAATGGTATCCTATACATCTTGAGCAATGAACGCTATATGGGGGATGAGCTGCTGCGCAAATCCTTTACGAGTGATACGGTACCATTTCGAAAAATTATGAACTGTGGTCAACAGGATCAAGTTTATATCAGACATTCGCACGAGCCAATCATAGAGGCGGAGAAGTTCCATGCCGTTCAAACCCTCTTGGCAGAACGGCGCGGGCAATTCGGATGTGAGGAACCTCGGAAAACCTACCTGCTTACAGGGAAGCTTATTTGCAAATCCTGTGGCGCACCGCTTTACCGCAGGGTGACCGGCAAGGGCATATGCTGGATTTGCAAAAATCACGTATACCACCCTGAACGGTGTACGGAAAAGGGATATTCGGAGGCGGCCGTTTTGCAGGGGGCCCGATGTCTCTGCCGAAAATTGAGAACCTACAGCAAAGAACTGCTGCAATGGTACTTGCAGACCTTGCTGAAGATCGAATCCCATGACAGGGCTTGTCGGCCCCAGGTTCAAGATCTGTATCAGACAATCAACGATATATTAATCCAGAGTCATACCCTCCAACGCTTGTATGCGAGTGGGTGTATTGACTCTGGATTTTTTATCAGCAGGAAAAACGAGCTGGATCACCAGTTGACTGAAAATAAGGCCAGATTGCACGAAGCGAAAGCGACGCTGTGCGGGGACATCATCCGGCAGACTCGGATAATGATGGATGCCCTTGAGCAGGATGCAACGCCAACAGACGAGGTTATCTGGGGTCAGCTCATCGTAAAAGCGACGGTAGGGGAGGGGAGAATCTCCTTTAGCATGTTGAACGGGCTGGAATTGACAAGTCCCCTTGAGGAAGAAGGCTGATCAATGGAAAGAAAGCGGCGTTTCCCATTTGGCTACGCGATGCGAGAGGGACGCATTGTTCCAAATCCAGAGGAAGCCAAAGCGGTGGCGGTGATCTTTCAAAGCTTTGCATCAGGCGCTACAACGCCAACCATTGCCAATAGTATGACGGAGTTACAGATTCCGTACAGAACAGGAAGTGCCAGGTGGAATAAAAACATGGTGTGCCGCATCTTGGACAATGAGAAATATATCGGTGCAGACGGGTACCCAATCCTGCTGCAAAAAGAATTGTGGGATCGCGTAGCTGCAAAGCGCAAACAGGCACCGTCTGTTCGCCTGAACCCGGTCATCCGTTCTGTCAGGATGAAGATATGCTGTGCGCAGTGTGGACAGAAACTAAAACGGGTTTCCTATCATACACAGGGCAATGTGTACTGGCGGTGCGACCGCTGTGCCATTCAATTCCCATCCGTGACCGATCAGGCGTTGCTGGACACGATTCTGGAGAAACAAAACGGGATGGTTCGGCGGCCACAAAAAGTTATTCCAACAGAAGCAGGCAATATAACCTATACAATGGAGATGGTGCGGGATATGCAAATTCTGGACCACGCCATCAGCAATCCGCAAACTCGCACCGCTGAACTTTTACAGATGGCAGCACAGTGGGTGCAAAATGTGTATGCGTGTTGCCAGGAGGTACCGGATGCGGCGGAAAGTGATGCAATGGTTCGTATGCTGCAGGAGCTATCGCCAAGCAATACTTTAAATATCGAACTATTGAACCAGTGCGTGAAAAAAATCCTGATGCAGCCGGATGGAAACATTCAATTTCAGGTATGTAATGGAACCATTATCTAAGGGAGAGCAGACATGGCAGGCAATGAGGAACGAACCATTATACGGATCCCGCGAAAAGAATCATTGCAACAGAACGGGCGAAAACGTCTCCTGCGGGTTGCGGCCTATTGCCGTGTCAGTACAGAGCAGGAGGAGCAGGAGAGCAGTTTTGAAAATCAGGTGGATTATTACACCCGGTTGATCAACGGCAATCCAGAATGGAAGATGGCCGGGATCTACGCAGATCACGGTATCAGCGGTGTGCGGGATACGATACGGCCGGGCTTTATGAATATGATCGAGGATTGCAAAAAGCATAAAATCGACCTGAATCCCTGAGCCGATTTTCACGAAACACCTTGGATTGCATCAAGTATATCCGCTTGCTGAAAGGTCTGGGGGTGGCCATAGAATTTGAAAAAGAGGGGCTGAACACTGGCGAACTGAGCAGCGAAATATTCTTGACCTGGTTCTCGGCCTTTGCGCAAGCGGAAAGCGAGTCACTGAGCCAGAATATAACGATGGGAAAGCGACGTTTGATCCAGGCGGGAAAGGCTGCATTTCCGTATCATTCATTCCTTGGATATCGCCCCGGCCCGGATGGCCGACCAGAGATTGATCCCGAACAGGCAAAAACTGTAAAACGGATTTTTTATGGATACTTGGCTGGTAAAACCCCATCACAGCTGAAAGCCGAGTTGGAGCAGGATCACGTTCCATCGCCAGCGGGCAAAACGGAGTGGTCACGCGCAACGATTCAGAATATGCTTCACAACGAAAAGTATGTAGGAGATCTCCTGCTGCAAAAGACATACACGGCAGATTTTCTGACCAAAACAGTCAAGAAGAATCATGGAGAAGTTGAGCAGTGTTATGTTCGAAATAACCACCCGGCGATCATTCCGCGTGATATTTTTCAAGCGGTTCAGCTGGAAATGGCAAGACGAGGAAGCAAAACTAAGATTAACCCGAACAAAGGAATTTCGGGACGCAGTAAATATTCCAGCAAGTTTGCTTTGACAGAACGCTTGATTTGTGGTGAATGCGGCTGTATGTACCGCCGAGTTCTGTATACAAATCGGGACGGCAGCAAAACAAGAGTGTGGCGCTGCAGCAACCGCTTGGAAAATGGGAAAAAATTTTGCAAAAATACGCCGACCCTGAAAGAACCGGACTTGCAGAAAGCCCTTATGAAGTGTATTGCCGCACTGCTGGATAACAAAGAGAGTGTTAAAGAAGAAGTGATGCAGACAGAAGAAAACATCCTGCGCTATGAAGGGGCAACACAAGACCCGCACCAGTTGATAGACCGTATCCAGGAGATCGATCGCCAGACCAGTAACTTGCTGCTCCTGGTTGCGCACAGTGGGGATGCCAGCATCTATGAAGGAAAGTTCAAGGCACTGAAAGAGGAAAAACAGGCGCTGCAAACCGAATTGGAACGTTTGCAGCGCACATCCCAGATGGATGCCGAAGCACAAAACAGGATACAGAAAGTATGGGATTGCATCCAAAACACACCCACCGATTTCACCCAATACGACGATGACCTGGTCCGACGAATCGTGGAACAGGTCATCGTATACTCGAAAGAGCGAGTTATGGTGAAGTTTGTGGGTGGGTATGGCGTAATAATGTCAATGGGTAGCTAAAACAGACTAACAAAGAAGCCTATGGAAAACAAAAGATTGCTCGCAATAAGCAAGTTGTTTTGTTTCCATAAATAGAAGATTCGGATTCCTGATGGAATGCGCACAAAGATTATTTTGGCGAACTAATTGTAATCAACTGATGATACTGGAGTTTGCTCATACTCCATAAATTGTGCATATTCAGACAATTTCTTCTCACGAACCTTTGTCTCATAAGCTGCTGCAGATTTTTCTATCCTTTTCGCAATTATGAGCTTTTTAGAATAATATAGGTCGAAAACGGATATGACATCAAATAAAGTACAAATGGCACAAGCGATCGATATAGGCCAGTTGTTGTTAGAAAACAAAAGCGTACCAATAGATGCTGCAATAAAAGCGAAAGCAATAACTGCCATAATTATAGTCGATATACATTGATAGAATTTGAGTCTTCGCTGTTTTGCCAATCGGGCATATGCATCAGCTTGTTTGCGTATAGTCTCACGATGACTTTTTTCTTTTTCTAAAATTTCATAACTTTGCGCATTAAGCTTGCCTCTATATTCTTCGGCTTCCTGCTGCAACTGCCTCTGAAGCGCCCCGATTTTGCTTTCATAGCTGTCTTTTTGTGCCGAGATTTCTTGCTGATGTTGTGCAGCCAAATCAGCGGTTAATTTTTTCTGGTATTCTGCTTGGACATCTTTTACAGACTTTTCATTGATTTGTGTCAAATCACCGAAGGAATAGCGCCAGATATCATCTCGAAAAACTCTATCAGCACGCAACGCAACTATTTGTTCGGATGTCATTTTGCCGGAGTCTTTCAATTTTTGAAAGACTTGCTCTAATTTCTCCATGAGCTCTGGAATAGGTTGCATCGCACAATATGCATTTTTTAGCAGCTCTGTTTCAGGCAAATTAGAAACTTCACCACATTTTATCCAAGTAAAGGCGGAAAGATCACTGGCAGATATAGTTAGCGGAAATGTATGCTTATTGACATTGCTTTTATAGTAGAAGTTAAAAGCATGGATGAAATCAATATTATTTGTAACAAAAATATGATGGCAGGTTTCAATGGAATTACATGTATGATTTCCCCTCAATCTGTGGATTGCAAGTACAGATGTCACATCGTTTTCCAAGTTGCGATCGGTATAATGCGGAGTATGATCTCGAATATATGATTTTAGGCCATTCTCATCAAGAACGTGCGTTGGATCAACAGCCCCGTCAATATTTGTTGCATAGGGAGGAATATCAACTTCTGTAATACCGAAGCGATTTTCGAGCTTGCTGTTTAGTAACAAGATTTCGCGATCAACATCGTTAGGCGTATACGATCGGTCGTTCAAGCCCTCGAGAGTTCTTGCGGTATCAGGAACATGCCCTAGCAAAAGAGAGCGCTTATAGGCATGCAAGATGTTTGTGATCTCGCTTATTACATGCGGAAAGCAACGAATGGTTCCGTTTTGCCGCTTAATCATGTTGTATAGTGCAACCGCGTTTTCCTCATTTTCCTTTCCACTATAGCCTAACAAATCGAGTAAAATCGGTGTGTCATAATAAAAAGTAAGATCTGCATAGGTTGCTGTTTTGATATTACTATTGTCGGGTTGAATGTAAATGGCCAGTCGTAAAAAATATCCCTTAACTAAATCGATTAGGTATTGGTAAGAAATTGAGTGGTTATCCCTACATTCGAAAATGTAACGAGAAATGTAATAATCAATTTCATACTCGGAAGGAGAAATTTTAACACTTGCCAAATCATTCGTACCGACTTGTAGACTATAACGAGAAAAGAAGCTATACAAGGAATTGATTGCCTGATCCTTGGATTTTACTTTGGCTCGCTTACAATGAGAGGTTAGGAAAGTAAGTATTTCATTTCCTAAATAGTCTAAGTGCTCTTGACATTCACTTTTTCGTTTATCTATTTTTTCAATCTCAGCATCGATTGGCTTAGATAAATAGAACAGACCTGAGCGCTTTTCAATAGCATCAAAAGGATTACGCGATAGTACTCTCTCAATAATAGAAATGGGTATGTCTTCATATGCAAAATTTAGTTGAATATATTTTTGTACATCTCTTATTGAAATTTCATCATTGGGAGCAGTAAGTTTGGCAGTTGCATACATAACAAAAGGGGCTATCAAATCCAACATATCTTTTT
>NZ_CALADU010000255.1 GCF_937890665.1 uncultured Subdoligranulum sp. | reverse complement strand
CACTTGGAGCGATGATATTAGGGAAAGTATAGCCTAAAGTGGTGGCCTTTTCATACACCTGCGCCCTGAAGTTGTTATTACCGATGCCAACCACCAGCAGGTCATAGTCCTTACGCAGTTCGGGCAAATCCGCAATGCCGCCAACAACAGGAATCCCACAAATCACAGAGCCAGCAAGTTGTCCATCGTCCACAAAGGCACAGTCATACTGGATCATTGCCTGTTCCGCAACCAT
This sequence comes from uncultured Subdoligranulum sp., assembly GCF_937890665.1. Next base: position 10,115 of record NZ_CALADU010000255.1, on the reverse strand, counting down.
ACGGCCAAAGCCACCAGTGCCCACCAGCAGGAGCTTTTCCTTAGACATTGGGAATGCCCTTCAGCTCGTTCTGGACATACTCGGTAGTCATAATCTTCTTCACAGTGCCCTCGACATCCAGACGAGTAGTATTATGACTAGTGTAGGACTCATCGGCCATGGTATGTACCTCGCCCTTGACCACGAACTTATCGTAGTTCAGGTCACGGTTGTCAGCGACAACACGGAAGTAGTGACCCATATCCTGGCTGCGCAGACGCTCCTCACGGGTCATCAGAGTTTCGAACAGCTTCTCGCCGTGACGAGTGCCGATAATGTTCGTGCCGGTATCGCCGAACAGCTGCTGGACGGCCTTTGCCAGATCGCCGATGGTGGAAGCATCAGCCTTCTGGATGAACAAATCGCCGGGGTTGGCGTGCTGGAAAGCGAACATAACCAGATCCACAGCCTCGTCCAGATTCATCAGGAAGCGGGTCATGTTGGGGTCGGTGATAGTAATGGGATTGCCAGCCTTGATTTGGTCGATGAACAGCGGAATGACGGAGCCACGGCTGCACATGACGTTGCCGTACCGGGTGCAGCAGATGGTCGTGCCGCCGCGCTCTGCTGCCACACGAGCGTTTGCGTAAATAACGTGTTCCATCATGGCCTTGGAAATGCCCATTGCATTGATGGGATAAGCTGCCTTATCGGTAGACAGGCAAACAACGCGCTTAACACCAGCATCAATGGCGGCGTGCAGAACATTGTCAGTACCGATAACATTCGTCTGAACGGCCTGCATGGGGAAGAACTCACAGGAAGGCACCTGCTTCAGAGCAGCAGCATGGAAAATGTAGTCAACACCGGGCATTGCATCCTTCACAGACTGTGGATTGCGGACATCGCCGATGTAAAACTTCACCTTCTTGGCATTCTCCGGGTGTTTGGCCTGAAGCTCGTGGCGCATATCATCCTGCTTCTTTTCATCGCGGGAGAAGATACGGATTTCCTTCAGGTCGGAATCCAAAAAGTGCTTCAGAACGGTAGAACCAAAAGAGCCGGTACCACCAGTGATCATAAGGGTTGCGTTATCAAATGCAGACATTTTTATTTCCTCTCTTTTCTTTATTATTCATTAAAAAAGCTGAATTCTTGACGTGTTACTCTTAACACTTCAGATTTCATATCTTCTTTATACGCTTTCATGTCATACGGCAACCTATTTTTCTTGCACTTATCTGCGTATTCTTTTGTTGTTTCAATGAAGTGGGCCGGTACTCCCCCCCAGACTTCTCCGGGCGGTACGGATCTAGTTACCACACTTCCAGCCGCCACAATAGAATTGGGACCAATTTCAACCCCTGGCAATATTGTTGCTCGCATACCAATAAAGCAGTTATCCCGTATTACGACAGGTGCAAATTTGAAAACGTCTTTATATTCCTCTGTATCTCGAAATAAAAATGTTGCCGCATCGTGAGTGCTAAATTTAACATCAGCCGATAGAAGAACGTGATCTCCTATTTGGATAAGCCAAGGTTCACTGCCCCAACCAGGGTTACCAGTAAATCTGCATTCTTTTCCAACCTTGACGCCTAGTTTACGCGCATATTCAATTGGATTTCTCCGAGCCATTCTATCGGCTATTTTTGAAATAACACCCACTTTGCCTATCCTCCATATCGTAATTGACTCAAGCCTTCCATTTACCGGGTTGCAACTTTCCTTTAGGCTCTGTCCTTTTTCATATCCTTGTTTTGTTTCAGGTAATGAATGCCGTACACGGCCGCTGCAATGAAAATAACCGCCGCCACTGCATAACGTACAATCGCGTAATCATAAATCGAAATTGCAAAAAGCGAAACGATAAGTGTCATAATTGAAATTGCAAGAATCAGTTTGTTATCGTACACAAAATCGACTTCTTTTATATGCTTTTTAAATTCCCGATTTGCCCATATCGACAAAAGCAATGCCATAACAATGTAAGAAATCAGCGTTGTGTAAGCCGCCGCCATATAACCATATGCGTTAATCATTATATAGTTCAATACCACATTAAGCGCGGCTGCAATGGCAGATGACATCATAACCATCTTTGTTTTCTTAAGATATACCAGAATGTCCGAATACAGATTTGAAACTGCAATAAAGTAAACTCCACCGGCAATTGGAGGCATTATGTATATACCTTTGTAGTATTCTTCAGTCGCAAGAATTCGAACAATTTCCGGTGCAAGGTACACTAACAAAATAGCCACCAACGAATACATTCCAAGCATCGACACCGACAGTTTTTTAATCTTGCTTTTGGGATTCTCCATATTTTGATATAAATACGGTTCAAAAGAAGCATTGATTGCCGTCCAAACCATCAGTGAAAGCGAACTCACCGTATACAATGTGCTATAGACGCCAACAGCTGAATTACCAACCATTTTGCTAATCATAAGACGATCCGAAACACTCAAAATCTGAGAAGCAATCGAATAGCCAATCAGTGGCAAACTCAGTTGAAGTGAGAACTTCCAATATTTTGAAGAGTAAAAGCAACGCCCTTTCAGGAAAATGGAAAGCCAAATAACAAAAGCGACGCCATAGATAATTGAATAATTGGCAAAAAGCCGAACGCTTGCGATATCGGAAAATCCAATACTATTTGCATATAAAACAGCTGCAACCGCTAAGCCAGACGCCGACACCGCCGAAAGTACTGTCATTGCACCTGATAGCTTATAGCGATATTCAAATCTCTGTCGAGAGAGCCAAAAATCTCTAGCTGGCGCAACAAGTAATCCAATCAGCAGCAATATCATCAGGTGTGTCGGAAGTCCTGTTATATTGTTCCAGAACGAAGGTGCAACAAAATAAAGGAGTGCCAGCCCAATTGCAACAATGGATGTCAAGGAGAGTACCGATGATACATATTGATCGCGCTCTTTTTCAAACTCACGCAACGCAATAGAAAATCCACCCGACGTTAAAGCCAGCGTTGAAACAACTGTTATCATTGAATACCACGAGCTATACAAATTGACCACGCCCACTTGATCTGTAGTCATAATTCTGGTAAAGATTGGGGTGGTAATAATAGCTAGGCCTCGTGTAAAAACAGTTGCAAACAAATATACTATTGCTGATTTAAACCCGACTGGTATTGAAATCTTTGTTTTCTTTTTTTCCATAAACGAAGGCTGTCCCTCTCTTATTTTCTGAGTAGTATGTAATCATTGAATATTTGATACTGGTGGCAGCATCCATAATAATACATCACGGTGCAGCCCAAGTTTTCATGATGCCATTTCTTATAATCCGGGTCAAAGCAGATTGCGAGCTCACCTCTTTGACCAGTAAACACCAGCATATCATCGAGCTTTTGGAAATAATAACATGGCTCAGTTGCATCATACACACATTCAAAGTGGTTTCTATTATCTATAGCATCAAGTTTTCCAACAAACACACCTATAGAGCTTCTCGATATTCCACTAAGACTACTGTCATTAACTGCATTGCGCTCTAGCGTGTCATGATCCGACGCATAGATCAAGTCCCCCGCAGACGAATCATTCAGAATTACACCCATTGTTCTTTGAACAGAGTCATTTTTTGTATTAATTCTCCTGATGGTCAATTCCTCACTTGCGTCAGTAATAGAGTAAGTATCAGCTTTTTTCTGCTGCAGATACAAAAGCCATCCATTCGGATAGATTTCTCCCGTACCAATGATCCACCCATCTTTTAAGGTATTGATATGGTGGATGTGTCTACAAGGCAAGGTTGGCTTTGCACTGGAAACCAATTCATATAGTTCAAAGCAATGATCGTCCACCACTTTAACCTTAAATTGGAAGCCGTTTCTATTTCCGTTCTCATCTACCCCATCTGCAAGCATCCAGTCTATCACATGAGGTTTGATTTTCTTACTGCACAGTGCGATAATATTTCCCGTTGTAAGGCCGTGTGGTGATTGTGCAATAACTTTTACTGTATCGCCTTTTTGTAATTTCGACACCATACCTGATTCATTCCATTTGAATCGTGTCTTTACAGTCCCATCCACCGTTTCAGGCAGAAGCACTGTTCTCTTACATATAGTTATATTGCTATCAGTGCAATCAACGTCATCCTCTATCCTTATTTTATTTCCAAAGTTTGTTCCCCAAGCATTGCTATGACCCTGTTGAAATTCATACTCGCCTATGTCACTAAACTCGTATTTACAATACCACTGTCTTCCGCCATCACTGGACGCAAAAACACAAACTCTGACCCCTTCTTCAACATTGGAACAGTATGTCCCACTCAGGTTCATTTTGTCATTTCTGGTTCCTGTTCCAATAAAGCGAAAGGCATTAGCCTGGAGTGTCTGTGAGTATCGGTAGAAACGCGAACACAGTTTCACTTCGCCCCCAACAGACACTTCTTTGCTCTTTCCAAATCCCCCATTACCGTATGTATCGTGGTAACTTAAATCCGAATTTACACAAGGTGTATAAGAATAGCAGTGGTTTGGCAGCCCCGGATAATAGCATTCACATTCCGAAACGTTATTATGAGGTGCTGGATGTTTTCTCCCCGGCAGATCCCAAACAACACTTTCTTCAAATTTGATACTATCTCCAGATTTTGAAAAGCCTTCACAGTTTTTATTTCTTGCCGGCTTGTTATGATAAATTTGGCCTTTATCTGTAAAAATGCATAGCCGAACATCTTTAACATAGGTGTCCTGTTTTACAACACGCATATACGGAAGCAAAAGGCACTGCATAAAATTGCTGCCTTGAATCAAACCGGGAAAGTTTCTATCACACAGTTCAATGCGATAATTAAGAAAAGGGGCTCGGACATTTGGAATGTAAAACAACGTGTTCCCTCTTCGCTTCACCACAATATCGCCATATGCCGCGACCACAGAAGCTGCCTTCACTGGGTGTTCAAATACTGCATACTCTTCTGTGTCAATAATTCTTTTATAGCCCAGAAAACTGCGCGGGTTTGATTTCATCGCACATCTTGTACCAATTAGTTTTGCGGCATTGTCTTTTGTCAACTTTGCAGTAATCATCTTTCTCCTCCTTCCGTACACTGTATCAATCACGGTTTCATATTGACAGCTCTATCCAAAACGCCAGTGTACAACTCACCAACAAAAAGCTGCTTTGCCGTCTCTATTGCGTGTTGTTTCATAGCATCAATCGAACCTTCATCCAATAAAAAAATTCGTTCAATGGCCTTCATAATGGATACAGAATCGCATCCTTCAATTTTTACACCGTTGAAACCATCTTTAATGATTTCATCAGCACCACCAACTGCATTACATAGAACAGGAATTCCTAGTGATAGACTCTCAGAAAGCTTCGTAGAAAAACCTGCTTTTGCATACCGAAGATTCTCTCGAAAGAGAATGCTGAAGTCTGCTTTTTCAATCACCTTCACGCATTCTTCATGAGGAACACGACCATACGCGATGATGCCAATTTTCTCCGGATCATCGATTTGCAAAAGCGTTTTAACCTGCTCTTTTGTCACCCCAACGATATCCGCAACAACCCTTACTTGGTCATTGTTTATGTCCTTGATTGCGATTAGATACGGAAGAATCAAGTCCTTTTGCGCCGGCGACCCTGCATATACCAAATGGCGAACTCCATGGATTGTCGGCACAATTTCAGATTTGACACAGTTCATAATAGGCGGTATCTCAATCACATTTTTACAGCCATGGGACTGATAGTATGCTGTAAGATAAGGACTAATGGATATGATGTAATCCAACTTGGAATCCATGTTTCGGATACGATAATCCACGTTTTTAGCAACTACATAGTTCCACTTTTTTGATCGTGATAGCTCATACCATTCTGTTACGTCTGCGCCAACCGTAATCCCGCGTGGGTGGCAAAAAGCAATTATCTTTTTAGTCAGCCTCTCTTTTTCATTATAGACAATGACGGTATCCGGCTTTTCGGCAACAATCGTATCTTTAATTACACAGAAATCAGCACAACCACAAAATATGTTTTCTACATTCTTAATTTTCGACTTTGATTGTTCCTTTAAAATATAGCGGAATCCATCATACTCAATTTCGTCTTGCTTTTCTGCTGTCGGCTGACTCAAGCATAAAAAGATGACTTCATTGCCTGCTTCTCGTAATACCTTGGCAATTTGGTATACCCTTATTCCCGCTGCCGTCTCAGGTAATCCAGACCAACCAATATATAAAACCTTACTCATCTGCATATCCTCCGTGATCACTTAGCGACAGAATATGCCCCATATAAAGCATTATCACCAATTGCTTCACATCACAATACACCACATTAAAAACCGACAATCCTCCCAAGGCCATAAGCCAACAAACTATTGGAAGCATGGCGATCCATTTTATTGAATGAGATTTTATTATTGATAAGAGCGTTTTCACTTGAGGAACAAGCCACTGTAAAAGAACAACTATGCCGTAATGAAACGCAATAAACACATATTGGTTATCTATATTTGAAATATAGCCCTGTGTAGAGTCATAATATACAGCATTTGCTCCGTTACCAAATACCCATCCCAGAAAAGAAGATGCTCCTGCAATATCTGCATATTGGTGGCTTCGACTGTCACGACCAAGTTTATCGCTCAAAAAAATCAAGTTTTTTGAAAAATAACTCTGCAAGATGCGAACAATCAAATAACCCGTCAACATAAGCAGTATTACACGCAATATTTTAATTCGAACATTATGCTGTGTTGTTCCCAGCAAATAAATAGCTATACCGACAAGGCACGATTGGATAATCCAACTTCTAGAATTAATAATGACTGCAAAAATAACATTAAATCCAATTAGAAGCGCTTGTGGCAACCCAATCCCATCATCACGCAAAATTCGTCAAATAAACTACTGAACACCAAAACAAGGATACATAATAGTAAATCAGCGAAGAATTTCCAACAACTACTACGCCATACCTGACCACAAGCGTTATATATTCATATCCAAGTAAACAAATATATGCAATTATTAATATCGGCAAAATTCTTCTAACTGCATTCCATATTCCATCATCCATTCCAACAAAAACAGCCAGACTCACCAAATAGACAAGTGGCGTTGTTGGCGAAGTAATTGCAGAATACAAGCCATCTTCGAGGAGCATTTTTGAAAAATAGAACACAATTGTCAAGAACAATATTGAACCGTATAAGAAATGCGCCCTGTTTTCACAAATCTTTGCCACGGCAACTATAAAAATCACAAACAAGGCAGAATAAATGAGTATAAGATATATCGGTGTTGACGTATCGCCTCGCTTAAAATACATTGCATACTGTTCATTTACCCATATAGCATCTTTATATGAGTAGACCAGTGCCATAAACAGAGCAATTATTGAGTATACTATACACGCTCTTTTTTGCTTAAACTCCATTTTTTCTTCCCCGAAAATCTCTAATTAAATAAAACCATCTATTTCAAACAAGATTTTTGTCTACTCGCGTATAAATCTTCTTTGCATTAGTGCCCATTTTTTTTGCGCTTTCCCTATCCGTCAACAGACGGGCCATCGCCGTTGCCAATTCATTAGAATTCCTACATTCTACGATAACTCCATTTTCTCCATTGGTTATCAATTCTCTTGCGCCACCTGGCGAACAATCTGTTGAAACACATGGCAAACCAATTGCCATAGCTTCAATTAATGCATTAGGAATTCCCTCGTAATCTGAACTTAGTACAAAAAGCGAAGCATCCTTGATATATTCCTGAATATTATTTTTCGCCCCAGGCAAAAAGATCCTATCCTTAAGGCCCTTAGACTCAATAAATTTTTCAAGCTCCTTTCTTAGGCTTCCTTCACCGTATATAACGAGCGTATAGTCAGGAATTTTTTTTGCAAGTTCGGAGAATGCATTGATAAGTAACTTCTGATTTTTTTGAGGCTCCAATCGACCAACTGTTACAATTTCTTTTCTTTCTACGGTAAAATCGTGCGTAGGGAATCCTGTTACATCAAGCGGATTGAGAATAACGGCACTACGTTTTTGCACTTTTTCCGGATAACATTCTTGTGCACCTGTAGTCTGGAAGACAAATTCATCCGCTTTGTGTTCTACAATTTTTCTATAAATCTTATCAACTTTTCTCTGATTAACATGATTCGGATCATTTCGTTCAGAATAAATCAGCGGAATATGAAGTCCTGTAATTGCCACCGCTGTTAGAGCAGCAACATCATTGTAAAAGGATATTACAACATCCGGTTTCCACCTTCTACACAGAGAACGAATCGCTCTTATGATTACAATATGAGGAATACCCATCTTTTTTTCACTGTAGCAGCTCAGGAGCTCTACTTGAGATTTTAATGCATAGTTACTTTCAGCAGCTGTTCCTGTAAGCAAAATTTTAACTTCACAGCCTTTATCACACCATGCATTAGAAAGAATGCTCATCACACGCTCTGCTCCGCCAAAATTCATACTTGATGCGACAAATAAGCACTTCATTAGACTCCACCCTCACTTATATTTTCGTATATGTCGGCATACTTTTTTGCCATCGTTATCGCCGAAAAAGCAGCTGACTTATCCCATGCATTCCGCCCTAGACGCTTTCTCTTTTCTTCATCAGAATAAATCGACTCGAGAGCTACAAGGATATTCTCCTCTTTGGGGGCAATCAGTAGCGCATCCTTTTGATCCATGAGCATATCAGGAATTCCGCCAACATCGCTTGCAATAATAGGGAGTCCAGTTCCCATTGCCTCAATCAATGTCATTGGCATTCCCTCAAATTTAGACGGAAGAACAAAAACATCTGCATTGTGCAGCCAAGGGTAAACGTTGCTCTGTAAACCAGCAAATTCGACTGCATCTGTAATATTGAGTTGACCTGCAAGCTGCATCATATTCTCTTTGAGTTCACCATCTCCCAGCAACTGTAGTCTTGCATCCGAATGGTGTTCTTTGAAACGAGCAAAGCTTCTCAACAGAAGTTCATGGTTCTTCACATCCATGAACCGACCTATATGAAGAACTGTAAAGGTATCTTTTCTCGCATAACTTTCCTTTACAATGCATCGTGAAAGGTCAATTCCGTTAAATACAACTGGTATTCTGTTGTCTGGCAATCCATACACTTCTTGAATCGTCTTTTGGATTTCTTCACTCAGTGCCACAGGAACCACATTAAAATGTTGGAATAGTACCCCATTAATGGTTTTTCCTGCTTTCGTCTGCTCCTTCTGGGCAACATTGTGCACCGTATGCACCCTTTTAACCTTTAAACCCAGTGAAGCCAAAAAGGCATACGGCAAAACATACCGATGCGTGTGTATGACATCTGGTTGATATGCCTTTATTATTCTCCGCATTTTTGAAATAATAGACGGATCAAATCCTCTTTTTTTGCCTAGGTACTCTATTTTAATACCCTTGTTTTCAATGCGTTCCGTTATAGCAGTATGCAAATCAAAAAAACTAATAACTAAAACATCGTGGCCTTCTGCAGCAAGACTACATGATAGATTTTCCACCATGGTTTCTGCACCGGCCAGTCCAAAATCCGGCATAATCTGAATTATCTTCATATATTGCTCCATATATCCTGATTACTAGATGCAGCATTTTCAGCTGACCATGACCCATTCCTGCGTCTGCTTTTCGGTAATCTTTTGCATAGCCTTTCGTACAAAAGCGACCTTATTCCAAATCCAACTATTTTTTTCGGTGATCCACTTATCTATATATCTTTCATATTCTGAATCAGGCAACAGATGATTCAACGCTTTCAGGAGTTCAATGTGCAAAGAATGGTAGAATGGACTCGTAAGCTTTCCGCCCATATCATAGTAGCTCCAATGACCCGCATCGAACTTACATAAACTGTTTTTTATTCCATCAGAGGTTTGTTTCCACGCCTCTGAGTATTCCAACTTTCCTGTCAGTTTCCATGCGTCAAATAATCCAAAAGCTGAAAAAATCCATCCATTCAGCACAGGAGCTTTGTCTGGATACTCCTTTAGAACCAGTCCATCGGGGGAGTATTCACTTGTCCCGCCTTCTGCTACCGGCAAAAGCATAAAGTCGATTGCTTTTGTGCATGCAGTATAGTATTTCTGATTCTCTGT
>NZ_CALADU010000254.1 GCF_937890665.1 uncultured Subdoligranulum sp. | reverse complement strand
GTGGAGGCAAAACTCCACCCTTGTGCTTTTCTAAATTTCTATTTGACGCTTACTTATAGTTCAACCCGGACAAACAAAAACAGCCACCGGACGCATTCTGTCCGGTGGCTGTGCACTCGTTCTATCTATTTTTGTTAAGGTTCCAAATCAGGGGGATATGTTATCCGACAATAAGAGTTCACATCACCATGCTGTTCATTTTTCTTTCGAAAATTCGCACATTAGCAACGATATGCCGTTTTTTGCGAAGTTGTCAACCGTCATCCCTTTACTATCCCCCTGACAACATTCGTTTGCCGTTTTCCTGGCGGCAGTTTTAGTCATTCCACCGTCACACTCTTTGCCAGGTTGCGCGGTTTGTCCACATCCAGTCCTTTTGCCACACTGACATAATACCCCAGCAGTTGCAATGGTACCACCGCCAGGCTGGCAGTAAAATGCGGGTCGGTTTTGGGGATATACACGGTGAAATCGACAGTATCTTCCACGCTGTAGTTGCCATAACTGGTAAGGCCCATCAGATACGCGCCACGGCTTTTGCATTCGACCATGTTACTGATTGTTTTCTCGAACAGCTCCGGTTGTGTCAGCACGCCGATAACCAAAGTTCCCTGCTCCACCAGGCTGATGGTGCCGTGTTTAAGCTCGCCCGCAGCATAGGCTTCCGAATGGATATAGCTGATCTCCTTCATCTTCAGACTGCCTTCTAGGCTGATGGCGTAATCAATACCACGACCGATAAAGAACACATCCTTGGCGTTGGCCTGTTTGGCGGCGAACCATTGCAGGCGTTCTTTGTCCTCCAGACATCTGGCAATTTTCTGAGGCAACATCTTGATTGCAGCCAGCATACCAGCAAAGGTTTCATCTCTGAGTTTGCCGCGTACCTTGGCGAACTGCATGGCAAGCAAGTAGCTAGCGACCAGCTGTGTGCTGTATGCCTTGGTGGTAGCCACTGCGATCTCTGGACCCGCCAGCGTGTAGAACACATAGTCAGCTTCACGCGCAATCGAGCTGCCCACCACATTGACAATGGCAAGCGTGCGTATGCCGTGGTCCTTGGCCTCCCGCAGGGCTGCCAGGCTGTCCGCCGTCTCGCCACTCTGACTGACAACGATGACAAGCGTATCCTTGGTCAACAGCGGTTTACGGTAACGGAACTCAGACGCCAGTTCGGTACGCACCGGGATACCAGCCAGATCTTCAAACACATACTGTGCCACTGCCCCTACATGGTAGGCACTGCCGCAGGCCACCACCGTGATTTGCTGAATGCTGCGAATAACCTCATCCGTCAGCCCTGCCTCAGAAAAATCGATTCTGTCTTCTTTCACTACCGAATTGATGGTATCCGAGACCGCTTTCGGCTGCTCATGGATCTCCTTCATCATAAAATGCTCGAACCCGCCCTTCTCAGCGGCTTCAGCATCCCAATCGATCTGTATCAGTTGCTTTTCGATGATATCGCCATCCAGATTATAGAAGGTTACCCTCCCTTTTTCCAGACAGGCCATCTCGTGGTTGCCAATGTAATATACCCAACGGGTGTATTTGAGAATGGCGGGGACATCCGATGCCATATAGGTTTCCTCGTCCTGCACGCCGATGATCATCGGGCTATCCTTGCGCGCCACCCAAATCTGTTCCGGGTAATCTTTGAACAGCAGCGCCAATGCGTAGGAGCCGCGGATGCGCACCATTGCCTTCGCAATTGCATCCACCGGCCCGATGTTGTACTTTTTATAGTAGTAATCTACCAGCTTAACGGCAACTTCGGAATGTATAACCTTTCCGGGTCAGTTTGTCACGCAGTTCCGTATAGTTCTCGATGATACCGTTATGTACACCGATCACGTTGCCATCATCGCTGCGATGGGGGTGGGCATTGGTTTCGGACGGTTCCCCGTGGGTAGCCCAGCGGGTATGTCCGATGCCGCAGGTACCTTCCAGGGCCTGACCGCCGTTGGTCTTTTCTGCCAGCACACGTAAACGGCCGGTTGCTTTGACGATAACCGCTTCTTTATTGCCTTCCCGAACT
>NZ_CALADU010000253.1 GCF_937890665.1 uncultured Subdoligranulum sp. | reverse complement strand
AATCATGCCTGTTCCAAGAAATTCACATATTACTGTTTTACGACCACCGAGCATTTGCCGGGAGCTTTTTATTGCTTGTTTTTTCTCTGTGAAATTCCGTCAGCGGCAAGAATTATCCATCTAAATTTTCGCCGTTGGAACCGATTACTTTTTTGTACCAGTAAAAGCTGTCTTTCGGATGTCTGCTGTAGTCTCCGGACCCGTCGTCCTGTTTGTTTACATAGATGAATCCATACCGCTTTTTCATTTCGCCGGTGGTAAAAGAAACCGGATCGATGCATCCCCAAACCGTATATCCCATCAGGTCTACGCCGTCTTCTTCCACCGCTTTCTTCATTTCGCAGATATGCTGGCGCAAAAAGTCAATGCGTTTTTGGTCATGAACGGTGCCGTCGGCGGCCACTTCGTCCTGGTACCCGAATCCGTTTTCCACAATAAACAGCGGCTTTTCGTACCGATCATACAGGGTATTCAGCATATAGCGCAGCCCTTTGGGGTCGATGGTCCATCCCCAGCCGGTGGTAGCCAGAAAAGGATTGGGCACACTGCCGGCAAACGCTTCGATTTCGTTGTCAGTAACGGAAGACCGCTGCTCTGCCGACATGGTACAGCTCATATAATAGCTGAAACCGATAAAATCCACGCGGCCTTTTTTCAGCTGGGCCAGATCCTCCGGTGTGATATCCAGCGTGTATTCACAGCGGTCCCATTCCTTTTGGAGATACGCGGGATAATGCCCCCTGACCTGCACGTCTGTAAACTGCAGGACCAACCGGCGCTCCTCCCGCTGTGCCAGCAGCACATCCTCGGGGCTGCAGCTGTATGGATAGATGGGGGTGGCTGCGATCATGCATCCCACCTGATTCTGAGGGTCGACCTCATGGGCTTTCCGGACTGCCAGAGCACTGGCCACGAACTGGTAGTGTGCGGCCTGATACACCGCTTTGGTTCGGTCTTCTCCCTTTTCAAACAGAATGCCGGAGTTGGTAAAAGCGTAGATGTCGCTGCCCGTCATCATCTGGTTGTTGATTTCGTTGAAGGTCATCCAATACTTTACCTTGCCGCGATACCGTCGGAAGCATACCTCCGCAAACCGAAGGAAAAATGAGATGGTCTGCCGGTTTCGCCACCCGCCGTAGTGTTTTGCCAAATGCCACGGCATTTCAAAATGGCTCAGAGTTACTACAGGTTCAATGCCATATTTCAGGCATTCATCAAAGAGATCGTCGTAAAATGCCAGACCTTTCTCATTGGGGACAAGTTCGTCTCCCTGGGGGAAAATGCGGCTCCAGGCAATGGAGGTGCGCAGACATTTGAAGCCCATCTGTGCAAAAAGTGCAATATCCTCCCGGTAGCGGTGATAAAAATCGATCCCGTCGTGGTTGGGGTAATAGGCCCCCGGCTGGATTCCGTCGGTGATTTTCCGGGGGCAGGTGCGGCTGCCGCCCGTCATCACATCCGCAATACTAAGGCCTTTTCCGTCCGTGTTATAAGCGCCTTCCACCTGATGGGCTGCCACTGCGCCGCCCCACAAAAAATCATGTTTCAGCATAAAAACCCTCATCACTCTGCCTTTTCGCTTTGGGCATCGGGTACGGCGGCGCCCCACACATAGGTCAGCACCACGCCCAATACCAAAGAAACGCTCACGCCGATCAGGTAACTTACAAAGGGACTGTAGGCCCCCATCACCATAGAAAAAACATTGTGGAATACGTAGGCATTCAACGTGACGCCGAGGGCCCCATTGATGGCACCGCCGATACCGGCAGCCACCGCCACCACGGCAAACAGGCGCTTGTTGCCCATGATGATGCCGTAAAGGATCGGCTCGGTAACACCGGCCAGAAGGCCGGTAATGATGGTGGGGCCTGCCACGCTGCGCATCTTGGAGCCGGCTTTTGCTTTCAGATATACGCCGATGGCAATGCCGATCTCTGCAAAGACGGCGCAGACCGTTGCGCCCTCGATCATATCACCACCAAAGGCTTCCAGATTTTGCAGCGTAATGGGCGAAAATCCCCAGTGAAGCCCCAAAATGGTAAGGAAGGGATAGGTGGCCCCCAAAACCAGACCCGCAAGCATTTTGTTGAGAGAGAACAGCCAGACCACAAAGTCGGCAACCTTGTTGCCAAAGGTGGTACCCATCGGCCCAAAGAAAATCACGGTAAAGGGCACCATAATGAGTAAGCTGATCATGGAGTTCACAAACAGCTGGATATCCTTGGGAACAACACGGCGCAGCCCTTTTTCCAGCAGGCAATACACGATCATGGTAATGAAGATGGGGAATATGCTGGAGCCGTAATCAATGGGCGTAACCGAAATGCCCAGAAAATCAGCCCCTTGCCCGCCGATCAGAGCGGTAAAATTGGGCTCCAGCAGCGCCGCACCGATCGCGCCGCCCACATACATGTTGCCGCCCATCTGTTTGGCCAGCGTGATGCCCAGGAAGATGGGCAAAAAGTAGAACACGGCATTTCCGGCCGCCGAAAGGATCATATAGGTGGAGCCTGAAGTGTCCAGCAGGCCGAATTCTGTCAGGACAGTCAGAAGGGCTTTCAGCATGCCTGCGCCGGCCATGGCAGGGATGAGCGGAGAAAAAGCGCCCGAAACAATTTTCATGACCCGGTCCACCAGATTTCCTTTGCTGGCGGACGCCTGCTCCGGTGCTTCTTCCGGTTGCTTTATCAGCTTGATGATGGCGTTATAATAGTCCGCCACATCCGAGCCTACCACAATCTGGTACTGCCCGCCGCTGATCATTACCTGCAGCACCGAGGGGATCGCCTCGATTTTGGCGCGATCTGCCTTCTCATAATCCCGCAGCTCAAAACGCAATCTGGTAGCGCAGTGAACAAGACTGTTGACATTTTCGCTTCCGCCTACATACTCGACGATGCAGCGCGCCAGTTCATCATAATTTTTCTTTGCCATATGGGTTGATTCCTCCTGATCGGAAGACCCTGCCAGCCGGATTTTCAGTCGGCTGCGGACCAAAACGGCCTCACAGACAGTCTTCCTGTGTTGAATTGCTGGAAGGTCTACCATTCCCGCGTCTTTGACAGTGATGAACCAGGCCCCTTCGTATTCGGTACAGCTGACCAGATTGTCTATACCGCCGGCCAGCGGCATAATCCATTCCAACAACTGTTTTTGATCCATGGTAATGGTCTCCTTCTTGTTTTATCTGAATCTGCCCGGGCGCGCTTCCGAGCAGTTTCATTCTGGTGGAACGCGGAGCTCAACTCCGCAAACGATGGATGTGAAGCATCAGATACATTGTCTCATTGTCGTTACATTTCCAGCCCCACTGCGTACTGAAATAGTCTACTACTTTCCTAGCACAGCGGTATATATCCGGGTACTCGGATATCAATTGATGGTAAATGGCGTCCATGTTGTTATCCAGCTGTTTGCCGGACGACAACCGCTCAATCAGAAACCGAAGATGCATACTGAAACGTGAGTACTGAAAGCTCTCCTGATCCAGATGCAGATGCAGTTCTTCCTCGATAATATCGTCCACTTCACCCAGAATCTTGGCGGACATCATAACGGAATGAAAATCCCCATTCTCCACTTCCGCAACGATCAGGTGTAGGGCAATACTGGTCACTTCTCCTTCAGGCAAACGCTGCCCGATCTGGCGGTAAAAAATCTCCAGTGCCTTTTTGGCTACCGCAAATTCTTTGGGATAAAGGTGTTCCACATCCCGGGCCAGTGGCATGGTCAGCACGATTCCCTGCCGGATCCGCTGGACGGCAAAATTCAGATGATCCGCCAGCACAAACGGCAGATTGGTGTTCAGTTCACAGTCCAACTCGATTTCGGCCAGCTCGGCTATCTCTGCAGATACTTGTAAAATATCCTGCGGCAATGACGCAACGGCACCAATGTATTGTGGATTTACGTTGTAAAAGGTACGTTGAACACGTGACAGATCCTTCAGCTCATAGGGCACCGGCGGAAAACCGATGCCTTTTCCCAGAACCACAACTTCGTTTCCTTGGCTGTCAACTCCCAGAGCTGCATTGGTATTGATTTTTTTTATGATTTTCATGGCAGCCCCCTTTTGCGTTCAAGCAATAAAAAAACTCTCCGGAAACAGCGTACCAAAGCCCTACATCGACTGTAGGACTCATTTACAAGGAACGCCTCCGAAGAGTAACATCTTGTACTTCGATTTTCTGCGAAAAATTGTAGCATAGTTATGTGGCTTTGTCCAGTGTCTATTTTCACAATTTATTTAAAAAAATTGGTTATCCTTACCAGTGGAACAGGAACCAAAAGTCTTTGGTAAAGGCGATGGAGGTATAATGCCATAGGAATTGCCCCTGCTTACACAGGCAACCCAGTGCCTTTATACAATCTTAAGGGAAACCCTCATAACGTTCATGCCATCATGGGAACACGCGTGGTATTCTAAAAGGGAAGGCTCGTTTGCAGGTTGAGGAGGGAAAAAACGTGGAAGAGGAAAAAATGCCGGAACCCGGCAGAATGAAGATCTTTTTTGGGTATGCGGCGGGGGTGGGTAAAACCTATGCCATGCTGGAGGCGGCTCATCAGGCCAAGGCCGCCGGGATCGATGTGGTGGTCGGTTATGTAGAACGCCACACCCGCCCGGATACATTGGCACTGCTGGAAGGGTTGGAAATACTGCCTTGTCAGGAAATTGAATACCGCGGCATCCGACTGCAGGAGCTGGATCTGGACGGGGCGTTGGAAAGGCATCCGCAACTGATTCTGGTGGATGAACTGGCCCACAGCAATGCGCCGGGCTGCCGCCATACCAAACGGTATCAGGATGTGGAAGAACTGCTGCGCGCCGGGATCGATGTGTACAGTACCGTGAATGTGCAGCATCTGGAATCGCTGCATGATCTGGTGCAGTCAATCACCGGCGTGGCGGTGAGCGAGCGGATTCCGGACCGGGTGTTTGACCGGGCGGGACAGGTGGAACTGGTGGATATCGAGCCGGAAGACCTGATCAGACGGTTGCAGGCGGGAAAAGTCTATAAGGCGGGGCAGGCCAGACGGGCGCTGCAGAACTTTTTTACCGTAGAAAATCTTGCGGCCTTGCGGGAAATCGCCATGCGCCGCACCGCCGACCGGCTGAACCGTACGGCGGTGCAGGAGGGAAAAGGGCAGACCGCCCGGGCTGGGGAGCACATTCTAATCTGCCTTTCCTCGGCGCCCTCCAACGCCAAGGTGATCCGCACCGCGGCCCGCATGGCCGAAGCCTTCCACAGCGGGTTTACGGCACTGTTTGTGGAAACACCGGACACAAAAGAACTTTCGGGGGAAAACATCCAGCGCCTGCGCAGCAATCTGCGTTTGGCAGAGCAGTTGGGCGCACAGATCGCAACCGTCTGCGGAACAGACCCGGCAGTCCAGATTGCGGAGTATGCCAGAGTTTCGGGTATTACCAAGATTGTGATGGGCCGTGTGAACCACCGGCCCAATCCATGGACGGGCAAAAAAACCTTGGCAGACCGTTTGATCGAACTGACGGATCTGGATATCTATATCATCCCCGATCATCAACCGCTGTACGTCAAGCACAGAACCCACCGAAAGCATCTGCATCAGGCACCTTTCCGATTTTCCTGGCGGGATCTTGCACGGATGTTGGCGGTGCTGACGGCGGCAACGGCGGTATGTTTTGCCTTTGACCGTGCCGGTTTCAGCGAGTCCAACAGCATTACGGTCTATATTCTGGGAGTTCTGGTTATAGCAGTATGGACGGAAGGTTACGGGTACGGAGCCATGGCTTCTCTGCTCAGCGTGGCGGCTTTCAATTTCTTTTTTACGGTGCCGCGGTTTACCTTTCAGGCAAACGACCCCAGCTACCCGGTCACCTTTTTCATTATGCTTCTGTCCAGCTTTCTGGCCAGCTCGCTGGCGGCTCGGGTCAAAGCGCAGGCTCGTCTTGCCGTGGAGAAGGGGTACTATACCGAATTGCTGCTGGAAAGCAGCCAGAAATTGCTGAAAGGTCGGGATGAATGGGATTGCCTGCGTCTTGCGGCAGAACAGCTCCACCATTTGTTTGGCCGCCCGGTATTGTATGGACGGCATAATTCCGGCAAGGAATTGCAGCTGCGTGTGGAACCGGCAGATCAAATCCAAGTGTTGCAGGCGCTTACGCCGCAGGAATTGGGGGTTGCCCAGTGGGTGCAGCAAAATAACAAGAACGCCGGTGCCACCACACATACATTGCCGGAGGCTAAATGGTTGTTTATGGCGGTAAGAGGTACGCAAGGGGTGATGGGCATTGTGGGAATCCCGGTGGAAGGGTACCCCGTTCCGGATATGTTTGAAAAAAACCTTATGGTGGCTATCCTGAATGAGTGCGGCCTGATTCAGGAACGAATACGGTTGCAACAGGAGCGGCAGCAGGAGGATAACGCGCAGCAAAATACAAGGTGTGTGTAAAAAGCATAGAAAAGGGCAAAGGGCCCGACCGAGATTTCTTCGGTCGGGCTCTTTGCCTACTCTTTTGCTTGCCGAGCGGTAAAAGAAAATTAATGCAGCTTTAATACGATGTTGGGTTCCTTAATCCCTGTTTAGAATTGTTTGCGGTATTCTAGGGTACACAAACACCAAGTGGGGTTTGCAAGTTATGCAAAGAAGAAAGAAGGTCAGTTTTATGCAAGAGTATATGCTGATACGAGTTTTGGTTATTTCGGTGATGCTGGTATGCACAGCGCTGATTTGTACGGCGGCAAAGGCGGCACACAAGGTTTGGACGCGCCTTGCCCATAAAGGAGGAGAAGGACGATGATGGATCTTTTGATGATCGGTATACTGCTGGCGGGTTTTGGTCTGGTTAGCCTGCTGGTTGAATGGTGCCGGCACCAACTGGATGAAGAGGAGTGAAAGGCAGGGGAAAGCTCTTATGATTTTATTGGGAATCATCGTGGTGTTGTTGGCAGGGTATCTTGTGTATGCACTTGCGCATCCGGAACGTTTTTAAAAGCGCATCAACCGTATAGGAGGAATACAGTATGTTACAACTGGCTGTGACAATCATCATCTATTTGATCCTTGTCATTCCGGTGGGGCGGTATCTGTATCATATCGCCGCGGAAAAGCACACCTTCGGGGACCCGCTCTTCGACCGGGTGGATGGTGTCATCTATCGTCTGGGCGGGGTCAACCCCCGCAATGGAATGAACTGGAAGCAATATGCCCTAACTCTGGTGGGTACCAACGGCGTGATGATCGCCGTTGGCTACCTGATTCTGCGTATCCAGAGATTGCCGCTGTTCAACCCCAACGGCATTGATGGGATGGAACCCACGCTGGCGTTCAATACCATCATCAGCTTTATGACCAACACCAATTTGCAGCATTACGCCGGGGAAAGCGGACTGAGCTACCTTTCCCAGATGCTGGTCATCACCTTTATGATGTTTGTATCCGCCGCCAGCGGCTATGCGGCTTGTGTGGCTTTTATCCGCGGTTTGGCCGGAAAAACTAAAGACAATGTGGGCAACTTCTATGGGGACCTTGTGCGCATCACCACCCGCATTTTGTTGCCCTTTTCGCTGGTGGGTGGCTTGCTGCTGGTGTGGCAGGGGGTTCCCCAGAATTTCAGCGCCAACCTTGTGGTGAATACGCTGGAAGGAACTTCTCAGGTCATTGCCATGGGCCCCATCGCGGCACTGGAGATCATCAAGCATCTCGGCACCAACGGCGGCGGCTTTTTGGGAGCCAACTCCGCCACCCCGCTGGAGAACCCCACCATGCTCTCGGATCTGATCGAGCTGTATTCCATGATGCTGTTGCCCGGTGCCTGTGTCATCACTTTCGGCAAGATGGTGGGCGAAAGCCGCCGGGAACGCCTGCGTAAGGAAAACGCCCTGCCCGCAGAACCAGCCAGCCTGACGGCCCGCCTTTTTGGCCGGGAGGGCCGCAGCATTTTTGCCGCGATGGGCATTCTGTTTCTGGTGGGGTTGGCGGTTTGCTTCTGGGCAGAAAGTCAGGGCAACCCCGTATTGGAAGATCTGGGGCTGAGTCAGGCCGAAGGCAGCATGGAAGGCAAGGAAGTGCGCTTTGGTGTTGCCCAGTCGGCCCTGTTCACCACAGTCACGACCTCCTTCACCACAGGTACCGTCAACAATATGCATGACACCCTGACCCCGCTGGGCGGCATGGTGCCGCTGCTGCACATGATGCTCAACTGTGTGTTCGGCGGCAAGGGCGTGGGTCTGATGAATATGATCCTCTACGCGATTCTGGCCGTGTTCATCTGCGGGCTGATGGTCGGGCGCACGCCGGAATATCTGGGCAAAAAGATCGAAGGACGGGAGATGAAGCTCACGGCGCTGGGCATCATCGTGCACCCGCTGCTGATTCTGGTGTTCTCCGCTCTGGCGGTGGCCACAGCCGGAGGGCTGGCGGGCATCACCAACCCCGGCTACCACGGCCTGACGCAGGTTTTGTACGAATATGCGTCTTCGGCCGCCAACAATGGTTCGGGATTTGAGGGGCTGGCTGACAACACGGCGTTCTGGAATATGACCACGGGTGTTGTGATGTTTCTGGGCCGGTATCTGCCCATTGTCATTCAGTTGGCCATTGCAGGCTCGCTGATGAAGAAAAACTTTGTCAACGAATCGGCTGGAACGTTGCGCACCTGCACCTTCTCGTTCGCGGTCATTCTGGTGTTCGTTGTGTACATTTTTGCCGCGCTTACGTTCTTCCCGGTGCTAGCTCTGGGCCCCATTGCAGAGCATCTGACGCTTTGGGCATAAGGAGGCATTTCCGCTATGAGTAAAAAGAAACAGCAAACCATGCTGACGCCGGACATTGTCAAACAGGCGTTAGTGGGGGCTTTTACAAAACTGGATCCACGTTACATGATCAAAAATCCGGTCATGTTTGTGGTGGAAGTAGGCTTTTTCATCACGCTGCTGCAGACGGTCATTCCCGGCATCTTCGGCGAAAACGATACCAACCTGCGTACCTACAACCTGATTGTTTCTGTCATTCTTCTGGTCACGGTATTGTTTGCTAATTTTGCCGAATCGGTGGCGGAAGGCAGGGGCAAAGCTCAGGCGGCCAGTCTGAAAAAAACCCAGAAGAATACGGTGGCCCATCTGCTGGACGAAAAGGGGCAGGAAACCGATGTTTCTTCCAGTGAACTTCACAAGGGCGACGTGGTGATGGTCCGCGCGGGCGAGGTGATCCCCGGCGATGGAGAAGTAATCGAGGGCATTGCCTCGGTGGATGAATCCGCCATTACCGGCGAATCCGCCCCCGTGGTGCGGGAAAGCGGCGGTGATTTCTGCTCGGTCACCGGCGGCACCACCGTCGTTTCCGACTGGCTGAAGATCCGCATCGCTTCGGACCCCGGCAACAGCTTTCTGGACCGGATGATCGCTTTGGTGGAAGGGGCTTCCCGCAAAAAGACGCCCAACGAGATCGCGCTGAACACCCTGCTGGTCTCGCTGACCATCATCTTCCTCATCGTGATCGTGACGCTGTACCCCATTGGCCTGTACAGCGGCGTGATGCTGCCCGTTTCTACGCTGATCGCGCTGATGGTGTGCCTGATTCCTACCACCATCGGCGGCCTGCTGTCCGCCATCGGTATTGCCGGTATGGACCGTGTCACCCGTTTTAACGTCATCGCCATGTCCGGCAAAGCGGTGGAAGCCTGCGGCGACGTGGATACCATGATTCTGGATAAGACCGGCACCATTACCTTCGGCAACCGTCTGGCGGCGGATTTCTTCCCGGTGGCGGGCGTTTCTCGCAGTGACCTGATTCGCTGTGCGGCGCTGACCAGCTTGCATGACGATACGCCGGAAGGCAAATCCACTCTGGACCTGACCCGCCGTCTGGGCGATGAAAGTGTGGAACTGCCCGGTTCTGTTTTTCAGGAATTCACGGCTCAGACCCGCATGAGCGGCGTCGATCTGCCCGATGGGACCAAAGTCCGTAAGGGTGCTTCCGATGCGATGGAACAGTATGTGAAGGCACAGGGAGGTGTGGTCCCGGCGGATTTGCACGAGCATGTGGAAAAGGTTTCTTCTCTGGGCGGTACGCCTCTGGTGGTCACCGAAAACGACAAAATTCTGGGCGTCATCTACCTGAAAGATACCGTCAAGCCCGGCATGACCGAACGGTTTAATCGTCTGCGTGCCATTGGCATCAAAACCATTATGTGCACCGGCGACAACCCGCTGACGGCTGCCACCATCGCAAAAGAAGCAGGCGTGGACGGTTTTATTGCCGAGTGCAAGCCCGAGGATAAGATCCGAGTCATCAAGCAGGAGCAGGCGGAAGGTAAGATTGTGGCTATGACTGGCGACGGCACCAACGACGCCCCGGCTCTGGCTCAGGCGAATGTGGGTCTGGCCATGAACTCCGGTACCACCGCCGCCAAGGAAGCGGCCAACATGGTGGATCTGGACAGCGACCCCACCAAGATTCTGGAAGTGGTGGAAATCGGCAAACAACTGCTGATCACCCGAGGCTCGCTGACCACTTTCTCCATCGCTAACGATATTGCCAAGTATTTTGCCATTATCCCCGCCATGTTTATGGCTGCCATTCCCCAACTGCAGGTGCTCAACATCATGCACCTGTCCACTCAATACAGTGCCATTCTGTCGGCGCTGATTTTTAACGCTCTCATTATTCCCTGCCTGATCCCGCTGGCCATGAAAGGCGTTCGGTACCGCCCCATGTCCTCCGGCAAAATGCTGGCCCGGAATATGCTGATCTACGGTCTGGGCGGCGTGGTGACCCCCTTCGTCGGGATTAAGATCATCGACCTCATGATCACGCCGCTTTTGAGCGTCATTCTGTAAGGAGGAGTTTGCAATGAATGCATCCCAAAAATGCTTTTGGAGCGGTGTGCGTCAGGCTGTGTCTGTAACGCTGATTCTGCTGTTTTTGTGCGGGTTTGCCTTCCCTGTGGTGCTGACCGGCATTTCGTCGGTGGTGTTTCCGTGGCAGGCCGCAGGCAGTCTGGTAGAGGTAGATGGCGCTGTGGTGGGCGCTACGCATGTAGGTCAGGAATTTACCAAAGACTGTTTTATGAAGGGCCGCCCGTCAGCTTATCATTATAATACCTATACAGAGGATGCAAACGGCAACCGCTATTACAGCGACGGTACGGAATTTGGCGGGCTGGCGTCCGGTTCCAGCAATTATGCGCCTTCCAATCCGGCGTTGGCGGAACGGGTAGAGGCGGACATGGAAGCATTCCTCGCGGCCAACCCGGGGATCTCTCGGGAAGAGGTGCCCGCGGACCTGATGACGGCATCCGGCTCCGGCCTTGATCCACACATCTCCCCTGAAGCGGCGGCTATTCAGATTCCGGCCCTTGCCAAAGCCACCGGCCTGCGTGAAGAAGAACTGACGCAGATTGTGGCAGAGAATACGCAGGGCAAACTGCTGGGAATTTTTGGGGAACAGACGGTCAATGTGTTGGGCGTCAATGTGGAAATCGCTCGGGCCATGGGGATTTTGACAGAAGATGGCAAATAAGAGACCTACGTCTTAAATACGGTACAACGTTAAGAAGCACAGCCCACAACCTGCTGTAACAGGTTGTGGGCTGTGCTTTTTAGGAATTAACTGTTTCTTAATTTGAGTATTGCATTCTTTTTACCGGTTTAAGTCCGAAAGATATATCATGGTGGTACACAAGGAGGGGACGGATATGTCTACGATAAAGGAGATTTTCTCCCGGATGGAAAATCAATTTGATACCAGTACAGAGCGGTTGATTCTGCACCATCAACTGCTGGGATTCTTTTTGCTGGTTGTGGTAGCGCCGTTGCTGACACTGTTGGCAGTGGGAGTATGTGCTTGCGTCCTTACCATGCCGTATATCCTTTTTTCAGCAATTTAATGCAATCTTTATGCGCTTTGCGGAATGCTTATACACTCTTTTGGTAAGATGCAGGTATGATACAAAGGAGCTTTTGAAGTCTAGCTGTAAGGATTAGCTTCAAGGGGAGGTAAAGTGAAATGGAAACAACGGGTACGCAAAAAAACATTGCGCATACGCGTTTGGGTACCCTGACTATTTTTGCGGGGTATGCATCTGGTTGTGGAAAGACATACAGAATGTTACAGACAGCACAAAGAGCCATACAGTGCGGTACGGATGTGGTGCTGGCCTGCGCAGAACCGGAACTCTGGCCAGAAACTGCGGCGTTTCGGCAGAAATTTGAGTGTCTGCCCGTGATGCAGTGCGGCAGCGGTGGACCAATATCCTGCGAGTTTGACTTGGATACGGCGCTACAAAGAAAGCCGGAGCTGCTGGTGCTGGATAACCTGGCTCATTGCAATGCAGGGGATGCGCGCCACAAAAACCGGTATCAAGATATACAGGAACTACTGAATGCGGGCATTCATGTCTATACCACCATCGACATAGTTAGTCTGGAAAGTATGCAGGATGCGACCAACGAAATTCTGGGAGAAATTCAACTGGCCCGTGTCCCCGATGATGTTTTTGATGACGCAGAAAAGGTGGAATTTGTGGATCTGGAGCCGCAAGATCTGCAATGGCGTTTAGAGCAAAAAACACGCGGAACGGCTTGCCCAGAATTGACGCAAAACCAGATCGGCGCTCTGCGGGAACTGGGCATGCGCCGCTGTGCGGATAGGGTCTCTTTCAGGCTGCGGCAAAAAGAGCGTTCGCCCTATCACACGCAAGAACATATTTTGGTATGCCTGTCCGGCGCGCCCTCCAACGCCAAGATCATACGCACCGCGGCGAAAATGGCTGGCGCCTTTCGTGGTTCCTTTACAGCGTTGTTTGTGGAAACGAAAGCCTTCCAGTACATGTCGCCGCAGGATAAGGAAAGCCTGCGCCGCAACCTCCATCTGGCGGAACATCTGGGGGCGACCGTGGAAACGGTTTATGGCGATGATATCCCGGTTTTGATTGCGGAGTTTGCTAGGGCATCCGGTGTCAGTAAAATCGTGATGGGGCGCAGCGAAGTGTCCCAGAAAGTGCTGCTGCACAAGCCGACCCTCACGGAACGGTTGATTGAGCTTGCACCGGAAGTGGATATCCATATCATTCCCGACAATGGCATGGAGCACAGTCTGGCCGTGGCCAGAAAAAAGCTCATCCGGCTGACGCCGGTGCCGCTACGGGATTTTCTGAAAAGTTTTTTGCTGTTGTTGGCGGCTACGCTGGTTGGATTGGGATTTTATGAGCTTGGTTTTAGCGAAGCCAATATTATCACGGTATATCTGCTCAGCGTCATGATTATTTCGGTCGTAACGCAAAGTTCCTTTTGCAGCTTTCTGGGGTCTGCGGCCAGTGTGCTGATTTTCAATTTTTTCTTTACGGAACCGCGGTATTCCCTCCATGCTTACGACAGCGAATATCCGGTGACTTTTTTGGTTATGTTTGTAGCAGCCTTAATTACCGGTTCGCTGGCGGCAAAACTGAAATCCCACGCGCAACATTCCGCGCAGGTGGCTTGGCGCGCAAAGCTTCTGTTTGAAACCAACCAGAATTTGCAAAAAGGCATAAGCAAGGAACAGATTCTGACGGTCACAGCCGAACAGATCGTGAAGCTGTTCCGGCGAAATGTGGTGGTGTATACGGTACAGGATGGGGCCTTGACAGGGCCGCAGCTCTTTGTGGATAAAGTCGTTCCGACAGAGCAACAGTGTCCCCCGTATGAGAGCGAGCAGGAACGAAACGTGGCGGAATGGGTGTGGAAAAACAACCGCCGCGCTGGGTACGGAACCGGAACCTTTGAGAATGCCTGTTGTGTATACTTCTCGGTGCGCATGGGGGAAAGGGTCTACGCAGTTTTGGGAATCGATGCCCAGAAAAAGGCTATGGATGCCTTTGACAACAGCATCCTTCTTTCCGTTTTGGGGGAATGCGGTCTGGCGCTGGACAGCAAACGCAACGCCGAAGAAAAGGAAGCCGCTGCCGTTCTGGCCAAGAACGAACAGCTCCGCGCCAATCTGCTGCGCTCCATCTCCCATGATTTGCGTACGCCCCTTACATCCATCTCGGGCAACGCCGGCAACCTGATCGCCAACGGCGCTCTCTTCGACGAGGAAACCAAGAAGCAGATCTATACCGATATTTACGACGACTCCATCTGGCTGATCAATCTGGTGGAAAATCTTCTCTCGGTAAGCCGGCTGAACGGCGGGGAGATGCATTTGCGCCTGTCCACAGAACTGATGGAAGATGTGGTGGCCGAGGCGCTGCGTCATGTCAACCGCAAAAGTTCGGAATACAAGATTACGGTGAGCAGTGAGCAGGAATATCTGCTGGCACAAATCGATGTGAAACTGGTGATTCAGGTGCTCATCAATATCATCGATAACGCCATCAAATATACGCCGGTGGGTTCCGAGATTAGGATTCACTTAAAAAAGCAGGGGCGGTTTATCGTGGTATCCATCGCCGATAACGGGCCCGGCGTGCCGGATTCGGCAAAACCTCATGTTTTTGAAATGTTTTACAGTGCCGCCAACAAAATCGCGGACAGCCGCCGCAGTATGGGGTTGGGGTTGGCATTGTGCAAATCCATTATTGATGCACACGGCGGCGAGATCACCGTATCGGATGCGGTTCCGCATGGTGCGGTGTTCACTTTTACGCTGCCGGCAGGGGAGGTAAAGCTGCATGACTAAATCGCTGATTTTAGTGGTGGAGGACGATGTGCCCATCCGAAACTTGATTTGCACAACACTGAAAGCACATAACTACCGATATGTGACGGCAGAAAAAGGGGAAACCGCCATTCTGGAAGCCTCCTCCCACAACCCGGAGATTATCCTTCTGGATCTGGGTCTGCCGGACTTCGACGGCATCGAGGTCATCCGCAAAATCCGCACCTGGTCTGCGGTGCCCATTATCGTGCTCAGCGCCCGCACAGAGGACAGCGATAAAATCGAAGCGCTGGATGCCGGGGCCGATGATTACCTCACCAAACCCTTCTCGGTGGAAGAACTGCTGGCCCGTCTGCGGGCCACGCAGCGCCGCCTTGCCCTTGCCCAGAACGGCGAACTTCGCACAGAGTCGGTATTCGTGAATGGTAAGCTCACCGTGGACTATGCGGCGGGCTGCGCATTTCTGGACGGAGAGGAACTGCACCTGACGCCCAATGAGTACAAGCTGCTTTGCCTGCTCTCCAAAAATGTGGGAAAGGTTCTCACCCATACCTATATCACCCAGCAGATCTGGGGCAGAAGCTGGGAAAACGACATCGCTTCCCTGCGGGTGTTCATGGCCACGTTGCGAAAAAAGATCGAGAAAGACCCTGCCGCGCCCCAGTATATACAAACCCATATCGGGGTGGGGTACCGTATGCTGCGGGTGGAATAAAAGCCCGCTCTTTCTGAGAGCATTTGTCCGGTTTTTCTAACTAAAAAGCCGGCATAAAGAATGCCGAAAAAATGATAGACGCTATCAGATATTCGAACGAGTCCAGCAAAGGGGGTGCCCTTTGCTGGAAAAATAGTGCCTATAGGTAGTAGGGAACGGCGTTCATGGTTAAAAGAAAAAATATTCTAAATGGGAATGGCAACCATGGAATAGCCAGAGCCGGAGGCCATTGACCTCTCATTCTTCCCAACCGGTTCCGTATATCGTTTTTCACACTCCCACATTCTTTGGTTATAATTACTACGTAAATTGCAAAAGTGAAGGTAACATTTTAGAGGTAGAAAACGAGGAAAAAGGTGACGTTCGCTTCTGAGAAACGGATTATAATAAAGAAAGGTCACTTTCCTGCGGAAAGCAGGAGCTATGAGTCGAATGACATTATCGGACAGAATCGTTATAGAGGCGGGAATTTACGCCAGAAAGAGCTTGACGAAGATTGCAAAATCGCCCCACAAAAGCCGCCGCCATGTATCGAAAGAGATCCGAAGAAACGGAACACGAACTCCCGGCGAACATCCATAGGGGAAGAGCGGCTGCAACGCTACGGGATGCAGGCGGTGGATGCCCGCTGCTCCACAGAACCCTGCCAGATATGACGCAGCACTGTTTTCTCGCATTTGGAGTTCTCGGTGCACATCCCTCTGATGGGACGGCTTTTGCAAAGATAGCCCCGGCTTTTGTAATTTTATCCAAACTTACAAATTCCAGTTATCTCCGTTTTCCGGCGTTCTTCACCGGCATTTTTTATTACCTTGCACGATGGATCTCATTTTCTTCCCGTTTACGAGAAAAAGGCCACCTTTCGGCGACCTTTTTTAACAGTCTGAAGTACAGGCAATCGGCTGTACTTCTTTTTGGTGTTCCTATGCGAAGAGTTAGGTTTCGCCACCGCGGTTAAAGCTGCGCCGGTTGTTGGGGAACCAAATGGCAGGGGTGAACACCGCCAGCCCCACCGCTGTGGTATCCCCGGGGTTGGAAACGATGTGGGGCAGGTTGGACTGCACCACCGTGGTGTCTCCGGCGTTCAGGCGGATGGTCTCGGACTCCACCAGTACATCCAGCCGCCCCTGTTCCAACAGCAGGATTTCCTCACTGGGATGGATCACCGGCAGGTCGCCGTCCTTGCAGTGGGGTTCCAGTTCAAAGCGTATGACCAACGACTGGGGCACAAAATCCCCGTTGGGCATGGGGGTGAGCAGATGATACCGTATATTGGAGTTGGGCTGGGAAAGGATCATCACGTCCGCCTGACGGGTCGTCAGGCCGGTACTGCTCTCGCCCCCCATAAACAGATAGGTGGGTATGTCCAGGGCGGCGCTGAGTTTGCGCAGGGTGGACAGGGACGGGTCGGTGAGGTTGCGCTCAATCTGGGAGATATACCCGATGGACAGGCCGGTCTTTTCGGCCAGTTCCTTGAGAGTGATGCCCCGCTTTTTCCGAATATTTCGTACCTGTTCGCCCAGCATAGGACCTCCTGCTTTTCTGTAAAGATTTCGTTTACAGTATATCATAAAACAGCCTGTGCGTAAATAAGTGAGGATTTTTTTGCTATTTATAAAATTTTACTCCAAAAATCAAACATATCCCCACCAATTCCTCCAAAATTATTCAAAAAAGTGAAAAAACCGAAAACACTTGACGATGATTTTTAGAAATAGTAAAATTGTATAAAATTTTACTGTGCAGGAGGCATCCCATGAAAATTACAGATGTTAAGGTGGAAACCATTCGCATCCCCATGAAAAAGCCTTTCCGTATTGCCTTTGCGGTACAGGACCATTCGGTGAACGTGCTGGTGAAGATCACCACCGACGAAGGCCTGTGGGGCATCGGTGAGGCCGCGCCCTTTGAGCCGGTGACCGGCGAGAGCACTGCCACCGTTTTGGAAGCGCTGAAGCTGTTCCGCACCGGGCTGATCGGCATGGACCCGCTGGATATTGAGGGCGTCCATGGTATGATGGACCGACTGCTGGCGGGCAACACTTCGGCCAAGGCCGCGGTGGACATTGCCCTGTACGATATCAAGGGCAAGCTGATGGGTCAGCCCCTGTACAAAGTGTTGGGCGGCAACGTGAACCAGATCGTTACCGACATGACGGTGGGCATCGACACGCCGGAAGCCATGGCCGCCGAAGCCCGGGAACGGGTGGAGAAGGACGGTTTCACCATCCTGAAAATCAAAGCCGGCATCAACCCGGCAGAGGATATTCAGGCACTGACCCTGATCCGTCAGGCTGTGGGTCCCAACATCCGTCTGCGTGTGGACGCAAATCAGGGCTACACGGTCAGCGATGCGGTGCGTACCCTGAAAGCCTTTGAACAGGTGGGCGTGGAAGCCGTGGAGCAGTGCCTGCCCAGCTGGGATCTGGACGGCATGCGGTTTGTGCGTTCTAAGGTGGACCTGAAAGTCATGCTGGACGAGTCGGTCCACTCTCCCATTGACGCGGCGAAAGCCTGCAAGA
>NZ_CALADU010000252.1 GCF_937890665.1 uncultured Subdoligranulum sp. | reverse complement strand
ACGGGAGAATGCCATCCATATGGGCAAGCGGTATGTCCACAACGACATCTGCTTCCCGGCGCAGATCGTCATTGGCGAAGTGCTGGCCGCGCTGCAAAGCGGGGAATATGATCTGAACAACACCGCCGTGGCCATGGCCAAATACATCGGGGACTGCCGCCTGACCCATTACAGCGCCCTGCTGCGCAAAGCGCTGGACGACGCGGGGTTTGCGCAGGTGCCGATCCTGACCAACGACGATCAGGACGCCCATAACCTGCACCCCGGCTTCAAGCTGAACCTGCTGTCCTCGGTGCGGATCGCCTACGGGCTGCCCATGATCGATGCATTGGAAGAACTGCTGCGCAAGATCCGTCCCTACGAACTGGAGCGGGGCGCTGCCCAGCGGGCTTTTGATCAGGCGATGGACGCACTGGTGGAAGGCATGGAACAGGGCGGTGTCCGTGGTGCGGCGGAAGGGCTGCGCAAGGGCATTGAACTGCTGAAAAACGTGCCCTACGACCGGTCCCATCTGCGGCCCCGGGTGCTCATCGTGGGCGAATACCTGCTGAACTTCCACCCCGGCGCCAACCGGGATATCGAGGCCTATCTGGAGCGCAACGGCTTTGAGATCATCGAGGCCCGGATGACCGACGTCATCCAGAAAACCTACTTCTATCAGGACAGCCAAATCAAGGAGCAGCATGTAGGCCGTACACCGGCCGAAAAGGTGTGGTACCGTACGGCGGATCATCTGTTTGACGCGGCCCATGACCTGACCGACCGCATCGCGTCGGCCCATCCGCTCTACGAGAAGGCGGCCCGGATTCAGGATCTGGCCCGCAAGAGCGACCCCATCATCCCCCACACCTTCGACGCGGGGGAGGGCATCCTGATCCCCGGCGAGATTTTACACCACGCCGAAAACGGCTGCCGGGCCTTTGTCATCTTGCAGCCCTTCGGCTGTCTGCCCAACCATGTGGTGGGCCGGGGCATTACGAAAAAGATCAAGGAACAATACCCCGATGCCCAGATCTTGCCCTTGGACTATGACCCCGACGTGAGTTTTGCCAACATCGAAAACCGGCTGCAAATGCTGGTGATGAATGTGCGCCACGGCGCTGGCGGCACCACCCCCGGCGGAAGTCTTGACAAAAGCCGGCAGAAGGACTAATATGTAATAGGTTACTTAATTGGAGGGGATGGCCGATGGCGGGCACGATGCCCTTTGGCTTGAAGATCGCGATCATCAACCGGGCGTTTCACAAACGGCTGGATGAGAAGGCTGCCGCGATGGACCTGACTGCAGTACAGTTGCGGGTGTTGGGGGCCATCAGCCGGTTGGAGGCGGCGGGCCAGACCGAGATCCACCAGCAAGATCTGGAGCGCATCGAGCGGGTCAGCCACCCGGCTATGACCAAAATGCTGCAGCGGCTGGAGCACAAAGGCTTTGTCTGCTGCGTGCCCAGCACGCAGGACCGCCGGTACAAGAAAGTAAGCTGTACTCCCCAGTCCCGGGGCATCCACCAGTTGATTTTGGAACAGGATGCCGAGGTGCTGGCCGAGCTGTGCAGGAACTTTACCCCGGCACAAAAGGAAGCCTTACAGCAGTTGGCGGATCAGCTACTGAGCAACATCGATTCGGAGTGACTGCCCTTTCGGGGGCGGGTCCATTTCCGGGCAGTGCGTCGAAACGAGCTTTCGGCGCTACTGCCTGCTTTTTTGTCCAAATAAGTAACTAGTTACTTAATAAAGAGAGGAAACAAAGTATGCAGAATGCAAAAAACGAAGCGAGCAACGCCTTTGCCACCGAGCCCATCGGCAAGCTCATCACCAAGTTTGCCATCCCGTGCGTGATCTCGCTGCTGGTCAACTCACTGTACAACATTGTAGACCAGATCTTCATCGGCTGGGGGGTAGGCTACTTGGGCAACGGCGCCACCAACGTGGTGTTTCCCATCACCATCGTGGCGTTGGCCCTCTCGCTGATGATCGGTGACGGCGGCGCCGCCTACCTGAGCCTGAAACTGGGCGAGGGGGATACCGCCAAAGCCCGTCGGGGTGTGGGCAATGCGCTGGCCATGGTCATTGTGGTCAGCATCTTGCTGGCGGCGGTTTTTCTTGGGTTCATCAACCCC
This sequence comes from uncultured Subdoligranulum sp., assembly GCF_937890665.1. The sequence goes on along the minus strand of NZ_CALADU010000252.1, from coordinate 5,545 downwards.
ATCCTGAATCTCTTCGGCGCCACCGATGTGCTGCGCCCCTACGCGCTGGAATACGGGTTTGTCATCGGTCTGGGTCTGCCTTTCATGATGATTCCCGCGGCTCTCAACTCGATGATCCGTGCCGACGGCAGCCCCAAGTATGCCATGTTCTCGATGATTTTGGGGGCCGTCATCAACACGGTGTTTGACCCCATCTTCATCTTTGTCTTCGGCATGGGGGTGCGGGGCGCCGCCATTGCCACTGTCATGGGGCAGGTGGCTTCCTTTGTCTTTTCCATCATCTATGTGTTCCGGTTCAAAAACTTCCGGCTGACCCTTGCCGACCTGCGCCCGCAGGTAGCCGTATGCCGCAATGTGCTCAGCTTCGGCATCAGCAGCTTCATCACCCAGATCGCCATTACCATTGTTATGGCCCTGTCCAACAACATGTTGGCCTCCTACGGCGCCCAGTCCGTCTATGGGTCGGAGATCCCCCTCACCGCCATGGGCATTGTCATGAAGGTCAACCAGATCCTCATCTCCATTTTGGTAGGCATCTCCACCGGCGCCCAGCCCATCATCGGCTTCAACTACGGCGCCAAGAATTTCCACCGGGTGCGCAAAGCCTTCGACATCGCACTGGTGGCCTCCGAGATCGTGGCTGTTGTGGGCTTTTTGATCTTCCAGTTTGCGCCGATGAGTGTCGTTTCGCTCTTCGGTTCCGAGGAAGGGCTTTACAACGAATTCGCTGTGTTGTCCTTCCGCATCTTCCTGCTGCTCTGCCCGCTCACCGGCTTCCAGACCGTGGCGGCCATCTATCTGCAGGCCATCGGCAAACCGGGCAAGTCGGCCCTTCTGTCCCTGTCCCGGCAGATCATCTTTTTTGTGCCGGCAGCTCTGATCCTGCCCCGCTTCTTGGGCGTGTTGGGGGTGTTGTGGACCGGTCCGGTGGCGGACGGTCTGGCCTTCCTGCTGGCGCTGGGACTCATCCTCTACGAGCGCAACCAGCTTAAAAAAGTCTCTCATGCCGAATAAGGCATCCCATCGGAAAGGAGCATTGTTATGACCAAACATCGTGTCATCACCATCAGCCGCGAATTTGGCAGCGGCGGCCGAACCATCGGCAAGAAGGTGGCGGAAAAACTGGGCATCCCCTGTTATGACAGCGAGCTGATCCAGCAGATCGCCGCCGAAAGCGGCTTTGACAGCCGGTATGTGCAGGAAGCAGGGGAGTACGCCCCCGGCGGTTTTCTGTCCAATCTGTCCAACCGGACCTTCGGCCCCACCAACGAGGACTATCTCTGGAAAATCCAGTACCAGATCATCTCCAATCTGGCGGCCAAAGGCCCTTGTGTCATTGTGGGGCGCTGCGCCGACTATATCCTGCGGGATAAGGCGGACTGTCTGCGGGTCTTTATCCATGCGGACGCCGCGTTCCGGGCCAAGCGGATCGTGCAGGAATACGGCGAACGGCCCGAGTCCCCGGAACAGCGTTTGAAAGACAAGGATAAGCGCCGGGCCGCCTACCACCGTTTTTATACCAACATGGAATGGGGCCACGCCCAGAACTATGACCTGACGCTGAACAGCGGCACGCTGGGCATCGATAAATGCGTGGAGATCATCCGCGGCTTGTATTGACCTGTTCCATTTTTTCCTTCCTAAACCCAACAGCCGGGCACCGTGTATACGGTGCCCGGCTGTTGGGCTTTTGGGCAAAGGAAACTTCACAGTTGAAGGGCCTGCCCGGTTTTTCGGTATTCACTGGGGGAACAGCCGGCGGTTTGCCGAAAGACCCGGGAAAAATAGTTTACATCCAAAAAACCACAGTATTGGGCGACGGTCTGGATCTGCAGTTGGGTGGTCGCCAGCAGGTTGCCTGCAAGCCGCATCCGCTCCTGCAAAATGTACTCGGTCACCGTCTGCCCGGTTTCCTTTTTGAAGCGGGCCGAAAAGTAACTGGCGTTGCAATCCAGCATCCGGGCCAAGGTGTGCAGATTCAACGGCTCGGCCAGATGCTGGCGTATATAAAGGATGGCGGTCTGTACCGGGCGGGAGCAGCCTTGCAGGCTGTGCTGCTGCACCAGCAGGCAGTAGTGGTCGGCCATCTCCAACACCAAGGCTTGGGCGTCCCCGGTGGTGGGCAGCTCTTCAATGCGGGCTGCGTAGGTACGGGACAAATCGTCCAGATAGACGGGATGTCCCCCGCCGCTCTGGGACGCCTTGCGGCAGAGGGTGTTCAAAATGATGCAGTAATTTTTTAGGTTGCGCACCGGGTCCGCCAACCGAGGCTCCACCGATACCTGAAAGTCGGAGCCGTCCAACAACTGGCGTAACTTTCGGCGGTCGCCCTTGGCAATGGCTCCCATCAGTTCATCTTCCAGATGGTAGCGGTTTTCCAGCCGCTGGATCAGGGCCGGCAGGTCCACTTCCCGCTGGGGGACTGGCTGGCCTGACGCCGCCAACTCGTCCTCCAAGTTTAGCTGCTGCACCTGTACTTGCCGGCCGCACAATGCTTCGCAAAGGCAATAGGCCATGGCGTAGAAGGGACTGCTGTCGGCAATGTAGGGCAGGGTGGGGTAAAATTCCTCCAGCAGCCGGGCGCGGGCCGGTGACAGGTTGAACCGCTCGGCGGTTTCCATGATTTGTTGTGCCGAGGGCCGGATGGAAAGATACGGTCCGACCACCATGCCACGCGGTCCTTCAGGCATCAGAAAAAAGAGGTAGTGCAGATAAAAACGGTCGACTACATGGTAGAGACAATCCGGCTCCATGTGGGGGAAAAACGCCCGGCATGCCGAAAAGACCGAAGGCTCCACCCCCAGCTGCCGCCGCAACCCTGCATCGATCTCTACTTCGCCCTGCACCGGCAGAGCAAATTCTTGGCTGCCGATCCCCGCCTTTTGTAGGGTTTGCAGAAAAAAAGAGAACTCCTTTGGGCAAATCATACAAAAACCACCTTCCTGCTTTGACGCTGTGGGCAAAGTATACAGATAGTATGCGCTTTTTTCTGCACAATGACAAGAGGAAAAACAAAAATAATCCAGAATTAACACGAAAATATTCTAATAAAGCGGCGCGAACTCTGGTAAGATATAGACAATGTCCGGACAACGAATCTTTTCCCCCTCTCACGATGTGCAACGAAGGAGTGATCGTATGAACCGCAGCCCTACGGTGCGTCCGTTTGGCATCCGCGACAAGGTCGGGTACTTGTTCGGAGATTTTGGCAATGATTTTACGTTTGTTTTTTCCACCATGATGTTGATGAAATTCTACACCGACGTCATGGGGGTATCGGCCGGTGTGGTAGGCATCGTTATGACGGTGGCACGGCTGGTGGATGCCTTTACCGATGTGACGATGGGACGGATCTGTGACCGCTGCCGTACCACAGCCAACGGCAAGTTCAAGCCGTGGCTGCTGCGTATCTGCGCACCGGTGGCGCTGTCCTCCTTTTTGATCTACCAAAGCGGCTTGGCCGGGTTGCCGATGGCCGCCAAGATCGTCTATCTGTTTGTGACCTACATCCTGTGGGGGTCGGTGTTTTACACGGCCATCAACATCCCCTACGGGTCCATGGCTTCCGCCATCTCTGCCGAGCCGGATGACCGGCAGTCCCTTTCCACCTTCCGTACCATGGGCGGTACGCTGGCCGGTGTGGTCATCGGCGTGGGCTTGCCCCTGATCGCTTACGAGAAGGTGGACGGCGTCGAAACCTTGATCGGACCCCGGGTTACCGCGGCTGCGGGGGTCTTCTCGGTGCTGGCCATTTTGTGTTACCTGTTGTGCTATCATATGGTAACGGAACGGGTACACATCGAAACGCCGGACCGTCCGCAGGAATCCATCGGCGCTATGCTGAAAAGCGCCGTACATAACCGCGCCCTTATCTCGATCATTGCAGCCTCCATCGTCATGCTGCTGGCCCAGCTCACCATCCAGAATATGAGCGGCTACGTCTACCCCGACTATTACAACAATGCCTCGGCGCAGTCGGCCTCCAATCTGACCATGATGGTGGCCATGCTGCTGGCCGCCGCGTTGGTCAAGCCGTTGGCCAAACGCTTCGGCAAGTGTGAGGTCAGTGTGGTATCCAGCGCGTTTGCGGTGGTCGTCAATCTGGTCCTGTTTGTGGTGCGTCCCCAAAATGTCTGGGTCTATGTGGGATTCCAATTCCTGTGCTGGCTGGGGCTGGGCATGTTCTCGATGGTATCGTGGGCACTGATCACCGATGTGATCGACTATTCCGAGATCCAGACCGGGCGCCGGGAGGATGGCACGGTTTATGCCCTGTATTCCTTCGCCCGCAAACTGGGGCAGGCTGCCTCGGCAGGGCTCAGCGGCCTTTTGCTGGAAGCGATCGGTTACTCCGCCGCCACCCGCACCGACCCTGTGGTGCAGGAAGGGCTCTTCAACATTTCGGTGTTGGTCCCGGCACTGGGCTTTGCGCTGCTGGCCTTGATCTTGTGGTTCTGGTATCCGCTGCACAAAAAGCAGGTGGACGAAAATGTGCGGATCCTGAAAGAGAAGCGTACCCATGTGGTACAATAATGTGGGAGGTATTTCTATGCGTACCATTGTGAACATCAATCATAAGTGGGCATTCCGAAAAGCGGCAGAACTGCCGACAGACTGGCCTGCCCAGTGGGACATCGTCAACTTGCCCCACACGTGGAACAACATCGACGGGCAGGACGGCGGCAATGACTATTGGCGCGGTACCGGCGTCTATGTGCGCCAGCTTCGTCGGGAAGACCTGCCCGAAGCGCAGGCCTATTTCCTCGAGGTCAACGGCACCAATTCTTCGGCGGATGTCTATCTGAACGGGACAAAGCTGGCCCATCACGACGGCGGCTATTCCACTTGGCGGGTAGAACTGACCGAGGCCTTGCAGGCGGAAAATCTGCTGGTCATTACGGTGGACAACGCACCCAATGACCATGTGTACCCCCAGATGGCGGACTTCACCTTCTACGGCGGGTTGTACCGGGATGTGAACATCCTCTGCGTACCGGCCACCCACTTTGATCTTTCCTACTATGGCGGCTGCGGCCTGCACCTGACGCCGGATGTCAGCGGCAGCGTGACGGTGGAAAGCTGGGTCACCGGAAACACCGCAGACACCGCGGTGCGCTGCACCATCCGGGACGGGGCAGGCCAGACGGTGGCGCAGACCACAGGCGCCGCCGGCAAGACCCAACTGCAGGTGGAAAATCCTCATCTGTGGCAGGGCCGCAAGGATCCCTACCTGTATACCCTGACCGCCGAACTGGTGCAAAATGGGGAAGTGCTGGATACCGTCAGCCGCCGTTTCGGCTTCCGCAGCTACAAAATCGACCCGGAGCAGGGCTTCTTCCTTAACGGAAAGAGCTACCCGCTGCATGGTGTTTCCCGGCATCAGGACGGCTGGGGTGTGGGCAATGCGCTGACCAAGGCAGACCACATCCGGGATATGGACCTGATCTGTGAGGTGGGCGCCAATACCATCCGGCTGGCCCACTACCAGCATGACCAGTTCTTCTATGACCTGTGCGACGAGCGCGGCATGGTGGTCTGGGCCGAG
>NZ_CALADU010000251.1 GCF_937890665.1 uncultured Subdoligranulum sp. | reverse complement strand
CCGACAGCGAATACTATTCCGCCAACTGGACTGCCCCGGCTCAGAGCGCCAGCGGCAGTTTTGACCTGACCTTCACGGTCAATGCAGACAAACAGCAGCTGGAGACCGGCGAAAAGGTGGATGGTGCCAAAATCACCGTCAAGCCTTCCAAGACCAGCGGCAGCATCGACGGCGGCAGCTGGCAGATGAGTCCTGCCGGTGCGCAGACCATTACCACCACCGGCCATACCAACGATGACAAATACCAGAACAATGGCGGCGATGGCACAGTAACTTGGTCGGTGCATTACGAGGTCACCAAGACTTCCACTACCACGCTTAGCGGCCAGGAAGGCCCCTACAGCAGCCAGGCCGAAGCGGATGCGGCGGCAGAAGCAGCCAAAAACGCCGCCATTTCCCAGCTGAAGAACGAGGCTCAGGGAATGGTGGATGCAGCCATTGCAGCCGCCCGTGCTGAACTGGCAACCATCCGCTTCTCTTACGATGAAGTGGAGATTCCGTATGGCTTCGAGGAATTCAATGGCAGTCTTGGCAGCCACCAGACCATTACCGTGCCTGCCGACAGTTCCAACGATTACGTCATGAAGAATGACGAGTGGAGTCTACAGGTCAATCTGAAAAAGGTGGACAGCGAGACCGGCGAGCAGATCGCCGGGGACGCACTGTATGAGGTCTACGAGTGGGACACCGTCACCCAGCAGTACATTCCGTTCGGCGGCTACAATCAATACACTGTCGTGCGCAATGAGGATGGTACCTACTCGGTGGCCAACGGTACTGACTATGGAACCGAATACGATACCAGCCGGAAGATGTATTATACCCAGCGGAACGAGGGAAAGTTCATCATCGTGGAAACACGCGCCCCCTCCGGCTATTACGGCGACTGGACGGATGTGGAGCATCCCGGAACCGAAGGTACACCCCTGGGCAAGCGGGGTTATTACATCGAAATCACCAAAGCCAACGACGGCAGCGTGATCACGCTGGACAATACCCATTACAGTGCCGACATCGCCACCAGTTATACGGGAGGCACCAAGCTGCTGACTTCGGGCGGTGTGGAGACCACCGTGACCATCTACAAGGCCAGTGATGAACCTGCAGCGGAGATTCAGTACCAGGACGCAGGTCGTGCCTACAACACCGATAACTCTGGAACCGCAGCCAACGAAGATTCTTACACTATGACTCCGGTAACCGGTGTCATGCAGAATGACCGTTCGCTGGGCGAAATCTCCCTCAGTAAAGTGGATCTGGATGCCGTGCGCTATGTCGGAGGCCGTGATACCGATGGCGATGCCATGGCCAGCGGTCAGGCTCATGCCGATGCCCGACTGGATGGTGCAGTGTATGACCTGTATGCCGCAGAAGATATTCAGCACCCGGACGGTGTCACTGGCACAGTGGACTACAGCAAGATCACCTATGCAGACGGCACCCCTATTTGGCATACCCCCATCCGGGACAACTCCGGCCAGTGGGTGGATGACTACCTGCCGGTGCTGGCCAAAGACCATCTGGTAGCCAGTGCGGTTATCAAGGACGGATGGCTGACCTTCAGCAACCTGTATCTGGGCAAATACTACATTGTAGAGCGCGGCACCGGTGTGGTTATCCCCGTGGAGGACGATGCATACAAGCTGTCTGGTACCTACCCCGATGTGGATTCCAAAACCAAGGAGCCGACAGGGACTACTTCCCAGCTGGCAACCAACAGTGCGGGTCAGTACACCGACTATGTGTACAAGCATCAGTGGTCGTACATCGGGCAGAGCAAGGCACTGGACGGTACTAAGACCTACGACGGCTACTACGAAAGCTATGCCATCGGCTACCTTTGCGATGAGCACAACTATTACATTACCCCCGCCTATGCAGACGAAGGCTGGTACATCGAAAAGACAGCCTTTGAGGATAACCGTCAGGCCGAAGGGGAGCAACTGGACACTACGATCTACAGCGCCAATTACCACCTGCACCGGGATAATGTGCTGGCAGAATCTCAGGATCAGGTGATGAAAGGCAACGTGGAGCTTTCCAAGCACGTTTCCAGCACCGGCGGTTCGGATGGTATCGACCTGGAGGGGGCCGGTTTTACCTTCTACTTGATTCCCGACCTGTCCAAGGAGGACCAGTTTGCCCAGAGCCGCAGCGGCAAATACCTGATCAAATCCATCCTGGATGCCTATATCAACCCGGAATATGATGAAAGTCATCCCAAGTACGATTTCAGCGGTGAGGCTCAGGCCATTGCCAAAACCTACGAGGTCAATGCCGATCAGATTGCTGCGTATAATGCCACCCTTACTGCCGCCGGTGACTTCAAGAACGGCAGCGGTGACGGCTGGATTGCGACGGGCCGCCCCAACGAATATCAGTTGGCGGAGATTTTCTCCAATGATACCGGAACCATCCGGGTGCAGGGCCTGCCCTATGGGCAGTACCTCGTTGTAGAAACTACCACGCCCAAGGATGTGTTCCAGGCAGAACCCTTTATCGTGACCATTGATCCCACGGACGAATCCAATCCCCAGTCGGCCATGGCCAATCCCAAGGATGCTGTGCAGACCCCGTCCGGCAGCTACCAGAAGTTTACGGTGCTGGATGAGGAAATCGAAGTGTATCTGCGGGTGACCAAGATCGACGAGGAGACCGGCAAGGCAGTTCTGCTCAAGGATACCGCGTTCCAGATTTATTGGATGGATGAGCAGGGCAACCACATCTACGATGAGAACGGTAATGCCAAGCTGGTCACCATGACCGATACCACCAACCCGCTGCTGCCCAAGGATGTAGACACCTTCTATACCGATGACACCGGTATGCTGGTTCTGCCCGAAAAGCTGCCGCTGGGCCACTATCGGCTGGTGGAAGTCAACGGCCCCAATGGGTTCTACAATGAGTGGGCAGCCTCGGCAGTGTATGAGGACGGCCACCTGCAGATCGACGATACCGGCAATTTTGCGGATGGCAGTTTCTATGTGGACTTCTCTGTCACCACCGACCGCGTGTACAAAGCCACCGGAGATGACAGCGAGGACAGCCAGGACATTCTGGTAATCGACGAGGACTACCAGAATAACGAAACGCTGGGTGTTCTGAAAATCCGCAAGACCGGCGAAGTTCTTACCGGCTGGCAGGAGGACGAGGGTGGCACCTTTGACCCGGAATTCTTCGGTGAAGCCCGGCCCGGCCACTTTGTGTATGAAGATCGGCCTATCCCTTATGCCGAGTACACCATTACCGCAGCGGAAAACATCTACACCCAGGACCGCCAGACAGATGCCAACGAGAACAGAACTCTCTGGTATGCCAAAGGCGATGTGGTAGCAGTTGTCCGCCCCGGCGACCGCACCAGCGATATTGCTGCCTTTGCCCCGGGGCGCACCAATTCCACCTATGATTTCCTCTCGGTCATCCACGATGGAACCGTAGGTGAAGTCACGGTGACTTTGCCGCTTGGCAGTTACCATATCGAAGAAACCGGTGCTCCTTACGGATTTGTCGGCACCAAGCAGAGTTACGATGTGACCTTTGTCTGGGATAAGCAGACCAATGATGTGGTTCTGGCAAAGACCGTCACCAGTAATCCCGGCGATGGTTCCGCATCGGAAACTGAGAACTATGAAATCGTGAACGTGAAGGGTGCGAGCGATGCGCAGATCGAAGCCCAGGTCCTGAAGTTCCACAATGAACGTGTGAAGCCCCAGCTGGATATTTATAAGCGGGACATCAAAACGGGCGCGCTGGTTGCCGGTGCCGTCTACAACCTCATTACGGTGGATGACATCTATAGCGCAACCGGTGACCTCTTGTTCCGGGCCGGTGATCTCATCGCTACTTCGGTCCCCACGGATGAAAACGGCCATACCACTTTCACCATCGATTTCCCCATGCGTGGCGAATTCTATGGCATGGAAGGTGTTCGTATCCCCGAAAATACCACCGCCAACAGCGGCAAATACCGTATCGTGGAGCTGCGCCCGCCCCAGGGATACTACCTGGATGCACCTGACCAGGAGTTCGAGTTCGTCTATCAGGGGGCAGAAACATCCGTGATTGAGATGGAGAACACCTTTGAGAATGATGCCACTTCCTTCTTCGTCAGTAAACGGAAGCTGACCGGTGATGAGGAGTTGCCGGGTGCAACCCTCACCATTCAGGACAAGGACGGCAATGTGGTTCGTCAGTGGGTTAGCGGAAACACGCCCACGGAGATTCGTGGATTGCAGTTTGACAAAATCTACACACTGGTAGAAACGGCTGCACCCAACGGGTATGAAGTGGCAGAAAGCATCCGGTTCAAGCTGGTACAGCGCAAGGATGAAAACGGCAATCTTCTCAATGAGGCGGATGTGTATGTTTGCACCGGTAAAGACTGGCTGATTTTCGACCACTGGACGCTGTTGAAGGATGGCATGGTGGTTATGCGGGATGCACCCAGCCCCGATACCCCGGAAAATCCGTCCCCGACACCTACACCGACACCGGAGCAGCCGGTCAGCACACCGGTACCTACGCCCAAACCGGTTGCAAGTCTGCCCCAGACAGGAGATAACACGCCGCTGGGGCTGTTGGTCGCCTTGGCTGGTGCTGCCGGCATTGCTTTTGGCATCCTGCTTTACAAACGCCGTCATACCGAGGAGCCTTCTCCGGAGGATGACCCCCAATATGAGGATAGAACATGAAAATACTGATCGTTGAGCCGGGACAATATCCCAGAGAAGCAGAAATCGAAAAGAGCCTGAAAGCAGAACAGGCTGTGGTCGGGGGTCTCATCGAATGTGTGTATCCCTGGCAGGATAACGCTTGCATCGTCTGCAATGATGAAGGCAAGCTGCAAAATCTTCCCTTCAACCGAACACTGGGGGACTATGATGTGATTGCCGGAACCTTCTTTGTGGTCGGTCTCACGCAGGATAACTTCTGCAGCCTGACTCCCGAACAAGTCAAACGGTATGAAGCACTGTACCATGACCCGCAACTGTTTTATCCACTGGGAGACTCGATCTTTGTGGAAAACTGTTCGCCGGAACGCTATCGGCAGGGCATGAACCCCGAAGAGCATCGCGAGAAAACGCCTCCACCCAAACAAACGTCAACCCCTGAACGATAACCCATGAGAAAATACATAGTGTATCAGGCGCGCAGCCCTCCCGGCTGCGCGCCTTTTTGTTTTACCACTCACATCAACAAATAAAGGAGAAAGCTATGCGAACTTTTTATTCTGCCGAATCTGTCACCGAAGGCCACCCCGACAAACTCTGCGATCTCATCGCAGACAACGTCCTGGACGCGTGTCTGGCCGGCGACCCCGCCAGCCGCGTCGCCTGTGAGGTCATGGCCACCCGCGGTCATATCATTGTGGCCGGAGAGATCACCACCGAAGCGAATCCCGACGTGTTCAACATTGCCCGGGACGTTCTGAACAGCGTGGGGTATGACCCCAAGGGCTTCCAGATCGACTGTTATCTGCATCCCCAGAGCCCGGACATTGCCGGGGCCGTGGAAGTGCCTGCGGACAGCCCCGAAGATGATGAGGCCATCGGTGCCGGTGACCAGGGCATCGTGATCGGCTACGCCTGCAACGAAACGCCCGAACTGATGCCCATGCCCGTGGTGATCGCCCATCGCCTTACCAGCCTGCTGACCTTGGCCAGAATGACCGATGCGGTTCACGGGATTGGCCCCGATGGCAAGGCCATGGTGGTCGTGGAGTATGAGGATGACAAACCGGTGCGGGTGGCTCAGATCCTGCTGTCGCTCCAGCACGAGGCAGGGGTACACATCGAGGAGATTCAGGCAGATATCTTTGCCCAGATCATTCTGCCGGCCCTCAAAGGGATGCCTGCCGATGATCAGATGGAAGTCATCCTCAATCCCAGCGGCAGCTTCGTGGTGGGCGGCCCGGAAGCCGACACCGGTCTGACCGGCCGCAAACTCATGGTGGATACCTACGGCCCGTTTGTGAGCCAGGGCGGCGGGGCGCTGTCCGGCAAGGACCCCACCAAGATCGACCGGACTGCTGCGTATATGGCCCGGTACATTGCCAAGAACCTTGTGGCAGCCGGCATTGCGGAGCGGTGCCGGGTGGCCCTGACCTATGCGATCGGCATGGCCAAGCCCATGGCGGTCACGGTGGACACCTTCGGTACCGGAACCTACTGCGAGGACGATTGCCTGGCCGCGGCGGTTCGCCATGTGTTTGACCTGACCCCGGCGGGCATGATCGAAACCCTCCAGCTGCAGCAGCCGATGTATGCCCGCACTGCCGTCGGCGGACATTTCGGACGTGAGGACTTCCCCTGGGAACGGGTGGATAAAATCGGTCTGCTGCTGGCCACCATCGACTGATGCCCGGCGTCAGTAAGGAACAGATCGCCGCCGCCAAAAAGATGACGGCCATTGAATTCTTGCGGCGGTATCGTTCCACAGATCTGGTCAAGAGCAGCGCCCGCGGCGAGTTTGAACTGCGCAGCCACGACAGCTTCAAGATCAATGGGGAGTCCAGCATCTGGCACTGGAAAAGCCGGGGCATTGGTGGCAAATCTGCTCTTGATTATCTTGTCCACGTGGAGCAGTGCGGATTTGTGGAAGCCGTGCGGATGCTGTGTGATGAGGTGCCCGGATATATCCCGGTCCCCCATGAAGCGGTGGAGCAGAAGCGTCCTGCATTCACGTTGCCACCTACGGCCCCCAACAATGCCAGGGTGGTTGCGTACCTTTGCGGGCGAGGTATCTCCCCGGTGGTACTCAGCTACTGTGTGGACCGTGGCCTCGTATATGAAAGCCTTCCGTACCACAACTGTGTGTTTGTTGGCAAGGATGAAACCGGCACGGCCCGGTATGCAGCCTTGCGTGGTACTTACTCCTACGGTCGCCCGTTCAAGGCGGAAACGCCGGGCAGCGACAAACGGTACGGCTTCTGCATCCCGCCGCTGCATCCGTCCACCACGGTGGCTGTGTTTGAAGCAGCCATAGATGCTATGGCTGAGATGACTCTCTCGGATAATACTGCAGACAAATACCGCCTCTCCCTGGGCGGCATCTATGCCCCGGAGCAGGAAAACGTGGAGATCAAGACGCCGGTGGCGTTGGTGGAATTCCTGCGCCAGCACCCGGATGTGGATACCATCCAGCTGTGTATGGACAACGATGAACCTGGCCGCAACGCCGCGCTGGCCATTGCCCGGAATCTCGGCGGCAAGTACAAAGTATCCCTGTGCCTGCCGCAGATCGAGGGCGGGGACTATGCCGATCTTGCCAAACAAATCAAGCAGGCAAGGCGAGCCTGCACCAGACATCGCACCGAATTGGCGCGATGATTACAACGGAGGTGATGCGATTGAGTGAACGCATTTTCAAAATGTACTCTCCGCTGACTGGTGAACTGTACCAGGCCGGAGAGTATGAATATGAGGATTCCGCCGACGAATACAACGGCGAAGAACTGCTGCTCTATGCGGAGGAAATTGAAAAAGCTGTCAAGACCTACACCGAGAACGGCGCCGAAAATCTCATGAAATACTTTGATGGCAGTGACTTTATCAAGCAGCACGTTCGGAGTCTGGTACCCTCGGTGGAGGTCTGGAACGGGCGACTTTGTGGCTGCACTACGGTACGGGCGGACGAAGATCTTTCGGAACCCGGCTGGGACAAGCTCATGGACTACCTGAGCGGCCAGTATTCGGATGGCTGGGGCGAGGGCTTCGAGCAGCGGGAAATCGAAACCGAAGATGGCCTGCTGTATGTGCATTTCTGGCAGGACCACGACTTTGACTTCACGGTGGAAGAAGTCACGCCTTCGAAGAAGTATGAGATTACCGACATCGCGCATCCCAAAGATCCCAGCCTGCACCGCATCCGGGCTTTGCAGCGGGTAAGCGAAACCGTTGGCCCCGGTACCCTGGGCGGCTATGTCCAGAGCGAGGAAAATCTGTCTCAGGAAAACGATGGTGCCTGGATCTATGGAGAGGCCATATGCTGTGAAAGCGCCATCGTGACGACCGGAGCATTCCTGACCGGACAGGCCCGGGTAAGCGGTTCGGCTCTCATTTCCAATGAAGCTGAAATCGGCGGCCAGGCCCGTGTCCGTGACCGCGCGGTGGTGTCCGGCGGAACGGTGCAGGAAGGTGCCGTCGTCTGCGGCGATGCCGTTATTCGGAAAAACCAGATCACCGGAGCAGTACCCCTCGTGGAAGGCCATGCCACCGTGATGGGCGTTGTAGCCGGTGCTGTTTATCTGGGTGCGGATGCCTTTATCCTGCCGGGAAACACGGTGGATAACCCTACCAACAGTGTCCTGGCCATCAACGGGACGCATGTGCGGCTGTACAGCATTGAGCAGGTCAAGCCGCCGAAAGCGCCTGAACGCTGAACAATAGAAAGGATGATGCTTTTGACGAATACCCTTCATCAGACCACGTTGTTTACCTCCAACGATTTTGCCATGCCGGAACATCGGGGCGGGGATCACTGGACGATCCTGCACGGCGATGCTATGCGGATCGTTCCGCAGTTTGAGAAAAACGCCTTCGATGCCGTTATCACCGACCCGCCCTATGCCAGCGGCGGTGCCAGCCAGACGGCCAAGAACCGTTCCACCACTGAGAAGTACAGCAGCCTGCGCGGCGACAAGGCGCTGCCGGATTTCGATAGCGATCAGATGGACCAGCGCAGCTGGACCCGGTGGATGTGTGAATGGCTCCAGGTGGTGCGTGCCGCCTGCAAGCCCGGTGCGCCCATCTGTCTGTTCATCGACTGGCGGCAGTTGCCCTCCATGACCGATGCTCTGCAGTGGGCCGGGTGGACCTGGCGTGGTATCGCGGTATGGGATAAGCCGTCCGGCCGACCGCAGCGGGGGCGGTTCCGCCAGCAGGCGGAGTTTATCGTTTGGGGTTCCAACGGCAAGATGCCGCTGGAGCGCAATGTGGGCTGTTTGCCGGGGGTGTTTCGTCAGGCAAACCCTGCCAACCGCATCCATGTGACCGAAAAGCCTCTGCAGCTCATGCGGGATGTGGTGCAGATCTGCACGCCCGGTGGCCGAATCCTCGACCCGTTCGCGGGTTCCGGCACCACGGTGCTGGCTGCGGTGCAGGAAGGCTACGAAGCGGTGGGCATCGAACTCACTGATGCCTACTTCCAGCTGGGTACTCAGCGTGTGGAACAGGCACTCGAAACCCAAAAGTGAATCATGCTATGATTCACTTTTTCTGAAAGCTACATAAACCAACAGCGGAGTGAATCATAGCATGATTCACTCCGCCTCATTTTTGAAAGGAGACTCGAGATGAAACGACCCTGGGCTTATGTTTGTGCTACGGAAGGCACTTCCTCCAAGGCATTGCGTGGCTATTGCCGCACTGTTTTCCAGTGCGGTTATGTGCCCGTCTGCCCTCGTCTGCAGGATGGGCAGTTCATTGTGCTGGAAAACCCCGATGAACGCCATGCTTTTAACGAAATTGTGCGGGACAAGCTGCTCCGCTGCACGGTTCTGGTGGTTTGCAGCAAGCATTCGGATGCGACTACCAATGCGGAAGTGGGCCTTGCCAAGAAATACAGCAAGGTCCTTACCACACTGGATGGCGTTTTGCAAGCTGCCGAGAAGGGGGAAGTCCTCACTGGCTGATAGGGGAGGGGACCGCCTCTCACCTGCTGGCAGACGGTTTTGCTAGCATAGCGTTTGGATATCCAAACGCAGATCCTTGGGGTGTGCCCCAAACCCCCGACAGCCTGCGAACGCAGTGCCGCGTTACATTTGGAAAGGAAAAGGTGAAAACCATGAGTGGATTTGAGATGCGGGCACAATTTTACCCGCTGGTCACCGACTTGGAACGGCTGAAAGAAGAAGCGGCGGCGGGCGTACCGTACCCCTTCATTACGGAAGAGGTGCTGGAGCTCTCGCCAAAAGACTACCGGCAGTTCTGCAGTGCCCTGGGACAGCGGTACGCCTTTGAAGTCAAAATTCCCAAGGAGGGGTACGATATGGCGTATGGGGCTTTCCATTGTTCTCTGGTTACAACCGCCCCCGAAAAAGAAGCAATTCTCCTGACCAGGGTGGCTGGGCAGATGTTCGGGGCCTATCTGCCGGACAAGGCACTTCTGGAACTTACGGATGTACCGAAAAGGCAGGTGACATTGGAACCCTGTATGTGTTCGGCGGGCAAAGGCGAGCGGTTAGCAGCTGTTCGCTGATCATGCGAAAGCGCCGCCATGTCATTCCCCTCCGGCTGACTGAAAAGGAACTGCAGCATTTGAATCGGCAGGCAGAACAAAGCGGGATGTCCCGTGAAAAGTTTCTGCGAGCGTTGGTTATGGGCAAGACCATTCGCCCGCGCCCCTGTACCCATCATGCTGACCTGCTGCGAAAAGTGTCCGGACTCTGCAACAATGCCAATCAGTTGGCCCACCGAGCGAACAGTACAGGGGTGGCCGGACAGGAGAGTGTTGACAAAATGATTCAGCTGTCACAGGAAATATGGAAGGAGGTGAAGAGCCAATGGTGAAGGAATACCAGGAAACCGCTAATTTTATGTATGGCGCGCATAATGGTGATGAGCTTAAAAGGATGGCGGCATCACAGCTGCCATGTTTTCCTCCGCAGAAGTTCTTTGTGAAGAGAGCACTCGTACTCAGCGAAACGGATTACCATTTCTTTGTGCATGATGATTTTCGCAATCCTCCGTATGCGCTCAAGGCCTTGCGCCAATGTATGGGATTCGACATGGAAAATCAGGCATGGAACTGTGTGCTTGTGGTGAGCGAAACTGGGAAAGACGGTATTCTGGTCAGCAAAGAACCGAATGCTGAGAGATATTACATGGCCCATATTCCGGAACATGGCAAGCTGCATCTGCCGTCCGATTTGCCGATAGAGTTCTGGACCAATGTCTGTACAACCAATCTGCAACTGCAGCCGACGGCGGAAATCAATCCACCGAAAACAGAACTGGAAAACCGTCAGCAGCACTTTGCATCCTTTGTGGGCATGGAAATGTCGTCACTGTGCTTTGCGCTGCGCTTTATATCCTATGATCCCCAAAAGGACGAGATGGTGACCCGCCTGTATGGTGATCCCGAAGATTATATCGAGAGCCGCGGGACACCCGAAAAAATCGCCGAAGAAAACCATTTTGTCGGAAAACTGAGAGAAATCTTCTTCGACATGGACTACCGCAACATCAGCCATACATGCCTGCCGGAAGAATCGCCTCAACCCAAGCAGAAAACTCCCAGGAAAGCCAGGGAGGAAGGAAGATGAGCCATGGCCTATACATCTATTATCCCCGTCCGCCGCCTGGACCGAGCAGTGGACTATGTGCGGGATAAAACTAAGACGATACGCAATCCCAAGTCTTTGCAGGACGCAGTGGACTATGCCCTCAACCGCGAAAAAACGGAGTCGGATTGTTTTGAAACGGGACTCAGCTGTGTGTGCGAAACCGCCTTCGAGGATATGCGGGATACAGTACAGCGCTGGCAGCAAACAGATGGTGTGCAGGGATACCACCTCGTCCAGAGTTTTGCCGAAGGAGAAGTGACTCCGGAACTGGCTCACCAGATTGGGGTGGAGCTGGCCGAGCAACTGCTGCAAGGCCGTTTTCAAGCGGTGGTTACCACCCACCTCAACACCAAACACTATCACAATCACATTGTGTGGTGTTCGGTGGCGATGGACAATGGTCGGAAATACCACAGCAATGCCAAGTCCTACTATACCGAAGTAAGGGCCCGTTCCGATGCGCTCTGCAGAAGATACGGTCTTTCAGTGATTGAAGATCCGCAAGGGGAGAGAGGGAAAAAGCAGTATGCCAAGTGGCAGGCAGAAGAAACCGGCAAGCCGACCTGGCGGACCCTGATCCGGCAGGATATCGAGGAGGCCGTCAGCCAATGTGTGACCTGGCCCCAGTTTGTCAGGGCGCTGGAACGCAAAGGGTATGAGATACGCATGGGAAGAAAGTATCCCACCTTGCGTCCACCGAGCAAAGAACGCTTTGTGCGTTTCAAAACCCTGGGAAAGCAGTATACCCCGGAGGCCATCAAACAGCGTATCCTCTATTCGCAGAAAACCTACCCAAGCCAACCAAACGTCCGTCATGTCCGGCTGCACGGGACCTACCAGAAAGCGCGCAAGCTCAAAGGCTTGCGCGTTTTCTATTATCGGGAACTGTATATGCTGGGTGTTTTCCGCCGCAAGCCATGGCATCCATCTCCGGCCATGAGGGAGGAAATCCGCCAGCTCGACAAACGGATCGAGCAGATGGAATTCCTGATACGTCGGGATATCCGTACCCTGCCGCAGCTGCAAGAACTCCGGGCAAAAACGGAAGCGGAAGTGCGACAGCTGAACGCAGAGCGCAATCGTTTGTACAAGACGGATCCGGAGAGTGGGCAAATCCCGCTGCTCACCCAACATTTGCAGGAACTGCGCAAGATCATCAAACTGTGCAAACGAATCGAAGAACATTCACTGGAAATGGCACAGCGTCAGGAAAAAGAACAGAAGCGCCGTGCCGAACAGGAAAGGAGAAACGCCTATGAACGAAACACAATGGAAACATCGGCTCCAATACGCCCGTGACCACTGTCCGCCCGGCACCCGCGTTCGGTTGCTGGCTATGCCCGACGATCCCCAGCCTATCCCGCCCGGTACGACAGGCACGGTGATGGGCGTGGATGATGTGGGGCAGCTGCTTATGAAGTGGGACAACGGCCGGTCACTGAGCCTTCTGCCCGGAACGGATTCCTTTGAGGTGATTAGTCGTCCGAAGGCCAAACAAACTCATCAACGCAAAGGAGAAGCCAGATGAACTACGGCGCAGAACCGGCAGATCAGGTTGTCCGCTACTCGCTGGAGGGCACCGAGGTTGCCCTGCGGCTCTCGGGATCGGCAGCGGTCACCTTTGCCAAGTTTGTGGCCTCGGTGCTTCAGGACCAGAAAAAGACCCACGGCAAAACCAGGCTGGTCCGCCTGCTGCGGGAAGGCAAGCCGCTGAAGTTCTTCTCGGTGGAGAAAGAGCGGATGCGGGAGTTCGCCCACGAAGCGAAGATGCACGGCCTACTGTTTGTCCCCATGCGGGACAAGACTGATCCCGACCATATCGAGATCGCGATCCTGGCCGACGATGCCTCCAAGGTGAATCGGATCTTTGACCGCCTGCAGCTGGATGTGGTGGACACCGGCATGGCAGAAGCGGTGGACGAGGTGGCGCAGGACATGGAGGCTGTGCCCACTGAAGCACCGGACACGCCGCAGAAAGAGCCTCAGAAGGAGGAAGCACCGTTTTTTCCTTTCCCGGCCCGTCGCCAGACGGAGCCGGAACCCGTCCCTCCGTCCATGCATTCCTCGAACAGCAGCGAGAAATCGCCGCCTATGTGGCCCGGATTCCGCGCCGACCAGGTACGGGCCCAGGGTAGACGCCCCAGCGTCCGACTGGAATTGGGAGAAATCCGCGCCATTCTGGCCGCCCGCAAGGAACATTCGCCTATGCCCAGATCGCCCATTCGAATCCGCCGCGACGGTCCGGTACGCGGGTAAAAGTTTTCCGTTTGTTTTCATTTGGGGGATGGCTATTTGCACCCGTGTGTGATACTGTTTCGGTAAAACGAACCATAAGGAGGAACCCCAATGAGCGAACGAGTTATGAAGATGGACCGGAACGACAAAAGCATCCTCATCCGCGCACTCCATGCGCAGTACCGCGAGAGAAAGTACAAGGGCAAATCCTATACCGAAATCGGCCGGCTGATTCTGCGCATCGATGCCACGGCACCCGGACATCTGCGCCTGGGGGATGCCGAATACTTGCTGGCAAGGAATGCCCTCAATGACCTGCGCAACCAGCGCATTGCCAGTGGCGGTTATACCGATGCCGCCGATGCGGCTCTTGCCAATCTGCTGCGCGCCAAAGTGCCGTTTCGACTCTTCGGGCATACACGCTGAAGTACTATCTGTATCCTGCCAGGGAAATTTTCCCTGGCATTTTCTATTTGATGAGGAGGGATGTTCTTGAATACCGAAGATTTCTGGAGCCTGATCGAACGGGCACAACAGGTGGCCAATCCGCAGAATGAAGCCTCCATGATGGAGGCACTGTTTTGGGAGCTGACCCGACTGCCTGACCGAGACTTCTTTGCATGGTATCGTCTGCAGCAAGCCTTTATGCAGCTGGCCAATACCCCCAAATTGTGCACGGCAGCCTCTATTATCAACTATGGAACTTCAGATGACCGCTTTATGGATTTTCGCGCTTGGCTGGTCATGCAGGGGCGGGCCGTGTATTTGTCTGCCGTGGCCGATCCTGAACGTCTGGCCAGGATGCGGGTGCCCTTCGGAGAAGCTGAGTGGGAGCTCTGCGGGTATATCGCTATGTATGCCTATACCGGCAGAAAGTATCTTGCGTTGTTTCGACCCGATGCCCCTGACGGCCAGGCACTGCGCCGCCGTTACCCTGATTGCAAGGATCTGCCTCAGCAGGTGGAGCGAATCTGCATGAACCGTGCGCTGATCCGAAGATACGATGTGGGTGGGTTTGACCAGGATCTGGAACACCAGATGCTGCAGACCGAGATCGAGTACCGTCTGCAGCGCAGCAATATCCCCAGGGAGTTCTTCTCGGCCCAGCACAAAGACGAACCCAAAGATGATCTGGCCGAAGAACTGGCCAAGACGCTCACCATCGACACCGCAGAAGTGGCCCCGGCTTTGCCGCACGCCCTTCCTGCTCTGTGGAAAAAGCGGACAGACTGGGAAGCCGGCAAGAGGCAGCGTTCAGGCGGTGCAGAAAGCGCCAAAACGATGGTTCGCGAAAGGAGGAGAGATGTGCGATGAAGGACAAAGATTTGCAGCAATTTTATGAGGCGGTATCAGAAGCCTTAAAGAAACGTGGTTTTTCCACACACATCACAGAGGAAGGAGAACTGGCAGTTCGTCATGACAAGGTGCCCGGAAATTTGAAACTGTTATGTACCATTGGTGAAAACGGTGCTGTATATTGCAGTTCAAGTGATTTCAAGAATCCATTCAAAAAGAAACTGCTGGAAGAAGTGTTGGAAAGCATTTGCGAAGTGGCTCCGCCAACAAGGCAGCAAAGTGCTTCGCCAAAGCGTTCAAGAGGAAATATGGAACGTGGATGATGGAATCAAAAATCAGAGTGTAAATCCTATCGCTCCGTTGATGGCGAAGGGGTGCTGATTGCAGAAAACACCGACCCCTTGGTGGATCTGGCTGCTGCCTCTTCCGCTGATCTGGTGGGCCGCAGCTGCCCTGGCCATGCGCTGGCAGCCCGACATGAATCTGTCCGGGTTGCTGAACGCCTGCAATGAGATGTTGGCGCAGCCGCTTCCCCTTGCATGGAGCAGCCAGACCCCGCGCTTCCTGCTGATCTTCACCGGCCTGTATGCTGTGATTGCCTTGGTCGCGTCCAGCGAACACCATAACACTCGCCCGGGAGAGGAACACGGCTCTGCCCGCTGGGGGAACGCCAAAGAACTCAACCGCCGTTACCGCGATACCCAAGGCCCCAACCTGCTGATGACGCGCAACTTCCGCATCGGTGTGGATGGCTATAAACACAAGCACAATACCAACGTACTTGTCGTGGGCGGCTCCGGCGCGGGCAAGACCCGGACATATGCTGTTCCCAATGTGCTGGAAGCTGGCTGCTCCATGGTCATCACAGATCCCAAAGGCGAGATCCTGCGCAAGAGTGGTGGTTATCTCAAAGGAGCGGGATATGAGGTGCGGGTGTTCGATCTGCTCAACCCGGAT
>NZ_CALADU010000250.1 GCF_937890665.1 uncultured Subdoligranulum sp. | reverse complement strand
CAAGGCGTCCAAACTGCTTTTCCAGCTCCTTCCGGGTGATTTTCAAAACGCAGGGACGGCCATGGGGACAAAACGGCGGAACAGAACCATCCATAATGCTCTGAGCCAGCGCCAGCATTTCTGCGTCACTGGTACGGTCCCCTGCCTTGATTGCCGCACGACAAGCGATGGAGTGAAGCACCCACTCGGTTTTTTCCCGTAGGGCATCTCGTCCGCCGTCTTGCAGGTGGGCAGCCAATTCCACCACCATGTCCTCCACGTCGTCCACTTCCACATCGGAAGGGACCGCTCGGACCATCACGGTAGAACCGCCAAAATCTTCTACTTCTAACCCAGCGTCATTTAAGAGGTCCGCATTCTGGAGCAGTGCTTGCTTTTCTGCCGCTGTTAAGTTTACCTGCACCGGTACCAACAGCATCTGCGCCGGTACTTCACCATAGGCTTGGGCGAGCTTTTCAAACAGAATCCGCTCGTGCGCCGCGTGTTTATCGATAAGGCAAAGTTCTCCATCACGTTCCGTAATGATATAAGTCTTAAACACTTCCCCTACCAGTCGCAGCGGTTCCGGCGCGGGCGGAGCCATTGTGATCTGCTGCGGTGCAATACCTTCTTCCGGCAGAGCACTCAGCGCATGCATGCTCTGTTGTTCAGGTTCCTCCTCGCAAGTGGGCTGTTCTAACGGCCGCTGTGGCATACTGCTTGGTGCAGCCGCTTCTTCTGTTTCTGCTTCCGGTATAGCAAACGACTTTTCCGGCTCTGCGGTTGGCTGTTTCTCCGGCAGGTCGGGAAGGATGTCCAACACCGAATCCTCCTGTGCTGCCACACGGCGCGACATCACAGATGGCTCTATGGCTGTTTGCTGCTTGTCTTGGTAAACCGTTCCCGACGACTGCAAGGAAACTACACCGGGCAACGGCTTGGCCGGCACCGGTTCTGTAAGCTGGTGCAGCGCGCGATATTCTGCCGCAGAAAGGGTTGCAAAGCCTGACTTAACCGGTGCCGACGTCGGTACCGGTTTCACCGCGGGCTTTGGAGTTTCGGCAACGTTTAACGGTTTCTTTTCTTCCGGAGCTCGTTCCAAATCAAAGCGGCACTCTCCGCTGCCCGGTGTCGTCAAAGCTGTGCGCACCGCACGGTATACCGCATCAAAAACATCGCTTTCCCGTGCAAAACGGATCTCAGTTTTAGCCGGGTGGACATTTACATCCACCAAATCAGCCGGCATATCCAACATCAGAACCGCCCCGGGAAATTTTCCCTGCATCATGGTACCTTTGTAAGCATTTTCCAAGGCAGCCATCATGGTGCGGTTTTTGACATACCGTCCATTAACGAAAAAGTGCTGCGTTCCACGGCTGGCACGACAAGCACGGGGCGGCGTGACCAGCCCCGTGACACGGTACACCCCGTTTCCGCTCTCTACCGGCAACAGATCCCGGGCAAATTCGCGCCCCATCACAGCATAGACCGCACTACGCAGCTCTCCGTCTCCCGGAGTCAGATATTGCTGTTTTCCATCCCGGATAAAGCGGAAACTAATCTCTGGATGAGAGAGCGCGGCATGCAGCACCGTTTCTGCCACATAGGTTCCTTCGCTGGCATCTTTTTTCAGGAATTTCATGCGGGCCGGTGTATTATAAAACAAATCCCGCACCGTAATGGTTGTTCCCACCGGCCGAGCCCCCGGTTCCATCCCCTGCGGCTCGCCGCCCTCAATTCGATAGCAGCAGGCGTACTCATCCTGCTCAGTTTTGGTGAGAACCTCTACTCTGGCCACACTGGCTATGGACGCCAGTGCTTCACCGCGAAATCCCAACGTATGGATGTGATTAAGGTCCTCTGCCTTCGCGATCTTGCTGGTGGCATGGCGAATAAAGGCTTTATCAATGTACTCTGCTTCGATACCACTGCCATTGTCTACAATCTGCAGTTCTGCAATCCCGCCGCGAGTGACAGACAGAGTGATTTGCGTTGCCCCCGCATCGATGGCGTTTTCCAACAATTCTTTGGCCACAGAGGCAGGCCGCTCCACGACCTCCCCCGCAGCAATCAATTCTGCGGTATGTTTGTCCAGTACATGAATTTCTGCCATGCACTTCACCTGCCTTTACTCTTTATCCAGTACGTTTTTCAGTTCATAGAGGAAATTCAGCGCCTCCAACGGCGTCAATGTTTCAATATCCACATTATGGAGCTTTTCTACCACTTCGCTGGGCACAGAAGGGTTGTTGTAGGCTTCCACCGTCTCGAAATCCAGTTGCATGGTCTGATTCCGACCGGGTGCGCTGGCTTCCAACTGCCGCAGTACCGCGTGAGCACGTTTGGTCACACTGGAGGGCAAACCTGCCAGTTTGGCAACCTCAATGCCGTAGCTGTCATCTGCCGGTCCTGCCACGATGCGGCGCAAGAACGTAATATCCTCGCCGCGTTTTTTTACAGCAATGTTATAGTTCTTGACCCCATAAATGTCCTTATCCATGCTGGTCAGTTCATGATAGTGAGTGGCAAACAGCGTTTTGCAACCAATATTGTCACAGATGTACTCCACCACTGCCCGAGCAATACTCATCCCGTCAAAGGTAGACGTGCCACGCCCGATCTCATCAAGAATCACAAGGCTATTCTTGCTGGCATGACGCAGAATTTCAGCCACTTCGGTCATCTCTACCATAAAAGTAGACTGACCAGCAGCCAGATCATCCGAGGCACCTACGCGGGTAAAAATCGCATCCACTACACCGATATGGGCACTGGCTGCAGGCACAAAACAGCCGATTTGGGCCATCAAGGCAATTAAGGCATTCTGCCGCATGTAGGTGGATTTGCCAGCCATATTCGGGCCGGTAATCAGCAGCATGCGGTTTTCCCCTTCGTCCAGCAACGTATCGTTCGGAACAAACAAGCTGCCTTTGAGCATCTGCTCAATGACGGGGTGACGCCCCTCTTTGATTTCCATCACGCCGCTTTGGTCCACCGTCGGCAACACGTAGTTGTTTTGCACAGCGACTTCGGCAAAACCGACCAAGACATCCAACTGTGCCACAGCCAACGCTGTGCGCTGGATACGAACGATCTGTGCCGAAATATCCGACAGCAGTTCCGAGAACAGTTGATGCTCCAAAACCAGCAACCGCTCGTTGGCGCCCAGAATTTTGGTTTCCAGTTCCTTGAGCTCCGGTGTGATATACCGTTCTCCCGTCGTCAGTGTCTGCTTCCGGGTAAAGCTGTCTGGCACCGAGTCGGTATAAGAGCGACTCACTTCAATATAATATCCGAACACCTTGTTGAAACCGATTTTCAATTTAGGAATGCCGGTTTCTTCCCGAAGTTTCGCTTCCAGATTGGACAGGTATCCCTTGCCGCCGTGCATGATATCCCGCAGTTCGTCTACTTCGCTGTTATAGCCAGCTCGAATCGCACCGCCGTCTTTCAGCGTTGCCGGGGGATCATCTACCAAAGCGGTGGTAATCCTTTGCAGCAGATCTTCCAGCGGGTCAATCTGCTCCGCCAGTTGCTCCAGCAAAGGCGCTCCACAGGCAGCTGCCTGCTTTTTTACATCCGGCAGCCGTGCGCAGGTATCACCCAACGCCTTGACTTCCCGAGGGGTGGCTGAGCCATACAAAATACGGGTCGTCAGACGCTCGATGTCAAACACGTGAGAGAGCGCTTCTTTCAAATCCGCCCGTGCAATATTGGCCGTATACAACGCCTGTACCGCGGCCAACCGTGCATTGATTGCTTCCGCATCCACCAACGGCTGTTCGATCCATCCGCGCAGCATGCGTTTTCCCATGGAAGTTTCGGTTTTGTCCAGCACCCAAAGCAGGGTTCCCCGCTTTTCGCGGCCCCGCATGGTCTCCGTCAGCTCCAGATTGGAGCGTGTGACCGGAGATAGCCGCATGTATTGCGCATCAGCGTAGTTTTCTACGGTTTTGATGCGTTCCAGTCCGTGTTTCTGCGTTTCCTGCAGATAATTCAGCAGGGCCGCCACTGCATAGGGAACCAATGCCTCTTCATCATACCCCATCGTCTGCCGCCAATCGGCGCCAAACTGTCCAGCCATCGTGGATTCCATCAGCGGTTCCTTATAGCAGGCATCTTCCCGCAATTCCACTAAGGCGTTTGTATGTTGTTTGATGTAGGTCGTTACATCTTTGAAATCCAGCATCGGCGGACAAATCAAAATCTCGCTGGGCATATAACGGCAAAGTTCCGTAATAATTGCACCACCGATTTTTTCCGCGTTGAGCTCCGTGGCACGTGCCTCACCGGTGGATATATCCGCAAAGCAGATTCCGGCCCGCCAGCGCCCACGGCGCCGCTTACAGTAGATACTGCACAGATAGTTGTTTTTATCTTCGGACAGCATGCTACTTTCGATTACGGTGCCCGGCGTGACCACGCGAATAATGTCCCGTTTGACAAGGCCCTTAGCCAGCGCAGGATCCTCCATCTGCTCACAAATTGCCACCTTATAACCTTTGGCAATCAGGCGGGCCACATAGGTTTCATAGGAGTGGAACGGTACGCCGCACATCGGCGCCCTTTCTTCCTTGCCGCAGTTTTTTCCCGTCAATGTCAATTCCAGTTCCCGCGATGCCGTCAGGGCATCGTCATAGAACATCTCATAAAAATCCCCCACACGGTAAAACAGGATCTCATTGGGATGTTGCTTCTTAATTTCAAAATACTGCTGCATCATGGGCGATACTGCTTGTTCGGCCATGTTTCACACTCCTGTTGTTTCTGCAATCCGTTGGCATTTTGCCTTTTGGGTAAATTTTAGTGGCAGCCGCCGCAAGTCGAACAACTGCCAGTGCAGCTTCCCTGCGGCTGCTGCACGGTCATGGGGTCACCACCGTTCATGGCAGTGTTAATGATGGCGTCAATGTAGCTGACCATCGCCTCGCACTCAGCCTTGGCTGCCGTATACCGAACCATGCCCTCACTGGCCATAATTTGGGTATACAAATCGTTGATGCGCTGGTTCAGCTCTGCTACTCGCGCTGCATCCGTCTCTGCTTTGGTGCTTTCGTTGTTCAGATCCAGACGCGCCAGATTAAACTCCCCAATCAAACCCTGCAGCTCCTGATCCGCGTCGTTTTCCCGACGCGCCGCATCCAGTTCCAGATACCGCGGGTCCGTCTGCATCGCAACTGCAGCTTTTTTAAACAAATCCATGCAATCCATAGTTTGAATACTCCTTTATTTCGTTAAGATTTATCTGCCAGTTCACCAAGCAGCAACGCTGCGCGAGAACCGGTCAAGTGCACCTGCGCCCACTGACCAATCAAGGTCTCGGATGCAGGGAATTCTACCACCAAATTGTTATCCAATCGTCCATTGACCGTGCCGGGGGTACGGCCCGCCGCTTCTACCAAAACGCGCACCGTCTGCCCCGCCATGGAAGCGGTAGCAGCAAATGCAAACTCATCCTGTGTGCGAAGCAACCGTTCCATACGCGCCGCCTTCTCGGCATGGGTGGTGGGGTCCGGCATTTTGGCTGCCGGCGTACCATTGCGCTTGGAATAAATAAAGGTGAAGAGCTGCATATATCCTACCTTGCGCACCAAATCCAGCGTTGCGGCAAAGTCTTCTTCGGTTTCTCCCGGGAAGCCCACGATGATATCGCTGGAGAACGTTACCCCGGGTATTTTTTTCCGTGCATACTCCACCAGTTCCAAATATTGTGCCACCGTATAGTGCCGGTTCATCTGCTGCAACAGTCGGTCACTGCCGGACTGTACCGGCAGATGAATATGCTTGCATAAATGGGGCTGCGCGGCAATGGTATCAATGAGCTTATGGCTGGCATCCTTGGGATGGCTGGTCATAAAGCGGATCTGATAATCGCCCGGAACCTCACACAACAAATTCAGCAGGTCAGCAAAGTCGATAGGATGTTCCAGACCCTTGCCATAGCTGTTAACATTCTGTCCCAGCAATGTAATCTCTTTATAGCCTTTAGAGATCAAATCCCGGAACTCCGCCAAAATAGCCTGCGGCTCACGGCTGCGTTCCCGCCCGCGTACATAGGGTACAATACAATACGTGCAGAAATTGTCGCACCCATACATAATCGGCAACCATGCACGGAACCCCGAATCACGGCGGATGGGCAGATCCTCCACCACCGCGTTGCGCTGTTCTGGCGTTTCCAAATAGCGTTTCCCTCGATGAATCCGTTCCGCCAACAGAGCAGGCAGCCGATCAATCCCATCCACGCCAAAAACCAGATCTACATACGGGTAACTCTGGCGCAGTTTTTCCACAATATGAGGCTGCTGCGCCATACAACCGCACACGCCGATGATCAAGCGGGGATTTTGCTCTTTCAATTTTTTGAGGGCGCCAATGTTGCCAAAGACGCGCTGTTCAGCATGTTCCCGCACGGCGCAGGTATTGAAGAGAATCAAATCTGCGTCTTCCAGCGTATCGCACAGACCGAAGCCAACATCCTGCAACACACCGCGGATCTTCTCGCCATCGTTAACATTTTGCTGGCAACCGTAGCTGCGTACGTAAGCCATCGGGGGCGTTTCGTAATAAGCCGCCAACGCCTTTGCGGCGGCATCATTGTGAGTATATGTTAGTTTTTCCAAGAGCGTTCTCCTTAAAGGGCATACAAATCCAATATACCGTACTAGTATAGCAAATCACCGTCAAAAGTACAAGCGGTAGTTTTGCTTTTTTGCCCGACACACGGTATGCTGTGGTTGCCGCTTCCATCGGGAAAAGCAGAAGCGCCCCTTTCGGAGCGCCTCCCTGCTTATTCAGTTTTGTTCTTTTCTTGCAGTTGTTTGGCACGTTCCAGCATCGGTTTGAGGTATTGTCCGGTGAAAGAATGGGGATTCTGCGCCACTTCCTCAGGCGTCCCCGTTGCCACGACCTGTCCGCCGCCGCTACCGCCTTCCGGTCCCAAATCAATAATATGGTCAGCTCGCTTAATCACGTCCAGATTGTGTTCAATCACGATAACCGTGTTGCCTGCCTCCACCAGCTTATCCAGCACCTTAACCAAACGATGAACGTCCGCTACGTGTAAGCCTGTGGTAGGTTCGTCCAAAATATAGACAGTTTGTCCGGTGCCACGCCGCGCCAATTCGTTGGCCAGTTTTACACGCTGTGCTTCACCACCCGATAACGTGGTAGCCGCCTGTCCTAGTTGAATATAGCCAAGGCCCACTTCCTGCAGCGTCTGCAATTTCCGTGCAATTTTGGGAATGTTGGCAAAGAACACACAGGCTTCTTCCACCGTCATGTCCAAGACATCGGAGATATTTTTGTCCTTATATTTTACTTCCAGCGTTTCCCGGTTGTAGCGTTTGCCTTTACAGACATCGCAAGGCACGTAGATATCCGGCAAGAAATGCATCTCAATCTGCAGGATACCACCGCCTTCACAGGCTTCGCAGCGGCCGCCTTTGACGTTGAAGCTAAAACGCCCCGGTCCGTAACCACGCATCTTGGCATCCTGCGTACTGGCAAACAGCGCACGGATATCGCTAAACACGCCCGTATAGGTAGCCGGGTTAGAACGCGGCGTACGCCCGATAGGTGATTGATCGATACCGATAACCTTATCGACCCATTCCATTCCCTGCACTTCTTCGCATTGTCCCGGGCGGCTGCGCGCCCCATTGAGAGCCGCTGCCAATGTTTTGTACAAAATCTCATTAATGAGTGTAGATTTGCCTGAACCGGACACACCGGTAACGCAAATCATCTTGCCCAAGGGGAAATCCACCGTAATGTTCTGGAGGTTGTTTTCGTGCGCTTTGACCACACGCAGAAATTTTCCATTGCCGGGACGCCGCACCTCGGGCACCTCTACAAATTTACGGCCCGACAGATATGCCCCTGTAACACTGCGTTTCACCTTACAGATGTCGGCCACACTGCCGGCTGCTACGATTTCGCCACCATGAACACCAGCGCCGGGGCCCACATCTACGATGTAGTCAGCCTGCCGCATGGTATCTTCGTCATGCTCTACCACGATCAGGGTGTTGCCCAAGTCCCGCAGCCGTTTCATGGTCGCAATCAGTTTATCGTTATCCCGTTGATGCAGACCAATGCTAGGTTCATCCAGCACATACAAAACGCCTGTCAGTGCGCTGCCGATCTGCGTTGCCAAGCGGATTCGCTGGCTTTCGCCACCGGAAAGCGAGGCCGCTCCGCGGGAAAGGGTGAGATAGCCAAGTCCAACACTCTCCAAAAAGCCAAGACGCTCTTTGACTTCCTTGAAAATCGGCGCACCGATCATCTCATCCCGTTCACTAACTTTGGCGGTCTTGATAAACTCCAATTCCTCGCTGACGCTCTTATCACAGAAATCGGCAATGTTAATCCCACCCACGGTAACTGCCAGACTGGTGGGTTTAAGGCGTCGCCCGTGACAAGCCGGACATTCCTCGCTGGACATGACCAGTGCAATTTCTTCTTTCACCCATTCACTACTGGTTTCCCGGAAGCGCCGCTCCAGATTGGGAATAATTCCTTCAAACTGATTGTAATAGGTGCCCGAACCAAACATGCTCTCTCGCTGCATCTCAATGCGCTCCTCGCCGGTACCATACAACAGAGCATGCAGCGCTTCTTTGCTGAACTCTTTAATGGGGGTATCCAGTGTAAAACCGTACCGCTTTCCCAAGGCGACATACGTCATCTCGGAGATAGAGCCTTCCGCATAGTACCATCCGCTGGCCTTGATGGCGCTTTCTCGAATGGACTTGCGTTTATCGGGAATGACTCGAGCCGGGTCCACCTTCATAAAGGTTCCCAAACCGGTGCATTTTTCACAAGCACCAAAGGGGTTATTGAAACTGAACATGCGGGGCGTCAGTTCTTCCACCGAAACACCGTGTTCCGGGCAGGCATAGCTCTGGCTAAACGTCATGGGCTCCCCGCCGATCACGTCCACCACTACCAGACCGCCAGTCTGCGCCAGCGCCGTTTCCAGAGAGTCTGCCAAGCGGCCGCGTACAGTATCGTTGATAATCAACCGGTCTACAACGATTTCCACCGTATGTTTGATGTTTTTTTCCAAAGTGATCTCTTCGCTGAGATCGTACATATTTCCGTCCACACGCACACGAGCAAAGCCTGCTCTCCGGGCCGCGTCCAGTTCCTTGGCCTGCGTGCCTTTGCGACCACGCACCACCGGCGCCAGCACCTGAAAACGGGTGCGTTCCGGTAATTTCATCACTTCATCCACCATCTCATCGATGGATTGCTGGGTAATCTCTCGTCCACAAACCGGACAATGCGGTACTCCGATCCGCGCGTACATCAAGCGCAGATAATCGTAAATTTCTGTCACAGTACCTACCGTGGAACGGGGGTTATGGCTGGTAGTTTTTTGGTCAATGGAGATTGCCGGAGAAAGACCCGTGATCTCATCCACATCCGGTTTTTCCATCTGCCCCAAAAATTGGCGAGCATAGCTGGACAAGCTCTCCATATATCGACGCTGTCCGTCGGCAAAAATCGTATCAAAAGCCAGACTTGATTTGCCCGATCCAGACAATCCCGTCATCACAATCAGCTTATTGCGCGGCAAGGTCAGATCCACATTTTTCAGGTTATGTTCTCTGGCACCTTTGATCACAATCCGGTTGTTGGGATCAATCTGAATTTTGGATTTTCGCTTGGTTTCTTTTGCTTCCATATCAGTTTTTGTATTTCCTCCTACCCTTGCGGGTCTTGGCAGCAGCCTTCCTCTCACTCGTATCCACAGCGGTGGGATCCTCGCCCCGCTCCAGCCGCGCGATCTCATCGCGCAGCTGCGCCGCCAGCTCAAACTGCAACAGTCTGGCAGCTTCCTTCATCTCTTTGGTCATCCGCTCGATGGTCTGCTGGCGTTCCGCACGGCTCATTCGATGCTGACGCATCCGCTTATTTTCTTCGCTCATGCTGATTTCCAGCCCATCGCCAATGGCCTTGACGATTGTCTTGGGTGTAATACCGTGCTCCTGATTGTAGGCATCTTGAATGGCACGGCGACGTTCTGTTTCCATAATAGCTCGTTCCATGCTAGGGGTAACTTCGTCAGCGTACATCAAAACAACACCGTTCGCGTTACGTGCTGCACGACCAATGGTTTGGATCAAACTGGTTTCACTGCGCAAAAAGCCCTCTTTATCGGCATCCAAAATCGCAATCAGCGAAACTTCCGGCAAGTCCAACCCTTCGCGCAGCAGGTTGATGCCTACGATTACGTCAATGGCCCCCACGCGCAGATCCTTGATGATTTCCATCCGCTCAAAAGTATCCACTTCATGGTGCATATATTTGGTCTTGACGCCATGTTCTTCCAGATAATCGGTCAGGTCTTCTGCCATCTTGACCGTCAAGGTGGTTACCAACGCTCGCTCCCCACGGTCAATCCGTTGCCGAATTTCCCCCAGCAAATCTTCAATCTGACCTTCCACAGGGCGTACCATAATCAGCGGATCCAGCAACCCGGTAGGACGAATCACCTGCTCGGCAACTCGACTGGAATGCTGGCGTTCATATTCCCCCGGTGTAGCCGAAACGAAAATTTTCTGATGAACTTTTTTTTCAAATTCTTCGAATCGCAGCGGTCGATTATCGAACGCGGAAGGCAGCCGGAACCCATATTCCACCAACGTTTTTTTTCGGCTATAGTCACCGCCGTACATACCACGGACCTGCGGCAACATAACATGACTTTCGTCCACCATGAGTAGGAAATCATCCGGGAAGTAGTCCAATAAGGTCGTAGGCGTAGAACCGGGTGCACGACCAGACAACACAGCGGAATAGTTCTCGATGCCCTTGCACATGCCCACTTCCTGCAGCATTTCCATGTCATAGTTGGTGCGCTGCTGGATACGCTGCGCTTCCAATAGTTTTCCTTCTTCGGTGAATTTTTTGACCTGTTCCTCCATCTCCTGCGCAATTTTGGCCAATCCTTCTTTCATTTTCTCCGGCCCCACAATATAGTGGCTAGCCGGGAAGATGGCCACATGGCGGACAACATTTTTGTGTTCCCCTGTCAGCGGGTCAAATTCGATAATGCGATCCACTTCATCCCCAAAAAACTCCACGCGAATCGCAAACTCGTCGTTGTAGGCCAGATGGATATCAACGGTATCCCCTTTAACCCGGAACTTATTGCGGATAAAATTCATGTCGTTGCGCTCATACTGCAACTTGACCAATCGTGCACACAGTTCATCCCGCTCCATCTGCATACCGGGGCGCAGACTAATGACCATGCTGCGGTAATCAATAGGGTCGCCCAAGGAATAGATGCAGGACACACTCGCCACAATGATGACATTACGCTGTTCCGATAGTGCCGCAGTGGCAGAATGACGCAGCCGGTCAATCTCATCGTTAATGGCACTATCCTTCTCGATATAGGTATCGGTGGACGGGATGTAGGCTTCCGGCTGATAGTAGTCATAATAGGACACAAAATATTCTACCGCATCATCCGGGAAAAAGCTGCGCATCTCGGTACAGATTTGGCTGGCCAACGTTTTGTTGGGTTCTAAGATAAGGGTTGGGCGGTTGCAGCGCGCAATAATGTTCGCCATTGTAAAAGTTTTACCGGATCCCGTGACGCCCAACAACGTTTGGGCGTCATCCCCCTCCTGAATTCCTTGTACCAATGCTTCGATTGCCTGCGGTTGATCGCCTGTCGGCTGAAATGGTGCTTTCAGGTGGAAAACTTCTTCCATAGCAAACCTCTTTTCCGTTAACAACATTTTGTTGTTTTTCGATTATACCATAGCCCATTTTATAAGTAAAGTCCCCTTTTGACATTTTGCTCCAGACACCCGAAAAAATACACCCCACGGCATTTTGGGCCGTAGAGTGTTTATTCTTTATCCTTTACTGGAAGCATTCAAAACATCGTTTTCCCCACGATAGTGCGGTAGGCAGCCACGGCTACGCATCGAGCAGGCATCCTCTCCCGCCACAATGATATGGTCCAGAATCGAAACACCCAAGGGGTCCAGCGCCTTCATGATTCCCAGCGTGGCGATCAAATCGGCATCACTGGGGACGGCCATCCCGGAAGGGTGATTGTGTGCCAAAATACCGCAGGTCGCTTCTGTGCGCGCCACATCTCGCAATAGTTTGCGGGTATCGATCTGCACACGATTGGGAACGCCCTCCGCAATGCGCATGTCGCGAACAGGCCGGCATTTATCGTCGAGTAAAATCAAATACAGCAGTTCATTCTGTTCCCCAAAGAAAAGGGGTTTTACATACTCGATTGCATGTTCCATCTGGTCTAAGGCTGTGCGGCGCTTTCGTTTTTTCAGACCGTAATACCGGCCAAAAGCCATCACGGTATGAATAACCTGCGCGCTGCGAGGGCCGATCCCTTTAACACGGACCAGCTCTGCAGGATCCGCTTCCATCACCTTGCAAAAATCGCCAAAATATTCGATCAACCGATGTGCCAATTCATTGGTATCTTGACGTGGAATCGCTAAAAACAAGAGATATTCCAACGCCTCATGTTCCGCGAGGCTTTCCAGCCCGTCCCGTTCCACTCTTGCCTGCATACGGGCACGATGCTTTTCGTGAACAGAACGTTCCTTGGAAGAAGCCATATTTTCACATCCTTTTGAGCCATCTCTTTACGGATCTTTCATTTTATTATATACTGTAATGAAATGTTTGCAAAGAGAAAATCCTTTACAAGTGAGGAAATCATGAAAAGTTTTACCGCCGGCCCCAATGAAAATGATGTACGGCTAAGCCGCTTCGTCGAAAGCGTCACGAAGCAGTTGCCCCGCAGCATGATGTACAAGGCCTTTCGCAACAAGCGCATCAAAGTAAACGGCAAGCGCGCAGAACCGGATACCCGCCTGCGCACCGGGGATTTCATTGAGCTCTACCTCAATGACGAGTTTTTTCCGGAACATCCTGTTTCTACCAAGGCCAAACAGCCCAAAAAGCAGCCTGCAGTCACTGTGGTATACGAGGACGATCAGTTCGCCGTCCTCTATAAACCCGCCCATCTCCTATGTCATAGCGACAGAACTGGGGATCCCAATTTGGTAGATGCCTTCGCCGCCTATCTGGAAGCCAAAGGAGAATACGATCCTCATGCCGAACATCGCTTTGCTCCGGCGTTATGCAATCGCCTCGATCGCGGAACCGAAGGTCTTGTTTTGGCTGCCAAAACCTATACAGCACTGCGGGATCTCAATGCGATCATTCGGGATGACCTAATGAAGAAGGAATACCTGACCATCACGGTGGGGGCCCCACCTGCCGGACGCCATATTGCTTGGTTGCAACACAATGAGAAAACCAATAAAGTTCGGATTCATGCCCGAGAAGGCGAAGGATATAAAAAAATCATCACCGACGTTACAGTGATCCAACAAACCGGTCCTTTTGCTCTTTGTCGGATTGGTTTGATTACTGGACGTACCCATCAGATACGCGCACATCTGGCTTATCTAGGGCATCCGGTATTAGGGGACATCAAATATGGAAACCGTAAGATGAATGAACGTACAGGCCTGAAAACACAGGCACTTTGTGCCCAGCGTCTTACGTTTGGGCGCATCCCCGAGGACAACACTCTTCACTATCTTTCTGGCCGTGTGATCAAGTTAGAGAACCCCAATATTCTCCGCGTCTTTGATAAAGTTACCACTTCATAAAACAAGCGCCACCTCTTTTAAGAGATGGCGCTTGTTTTATTAGCAAGTTTTTGGGTTACGCAATGACAAAGTGATATACCAAGGAAACCGCAATAATCAGTGCGCAAACAATCGCGGTAATCGGCGGCGCCCAGTGGATGATCCGTTCGGCCATGATATCGTCTTCGCTAGACTCGTCCTCATCGGCGTAACGGGCGCGGCCTTTCTTGCCCCGAGGTTCGTCATCGTAATCGTCCTCGTCGTCATAGTCCAGCTCATCTGTATCGTACATCTGGGTGCCTTCGTCGTCGTCTTCATCCTCGAACAAACGCCCTTTAGGGGCGTAACGGCGAACGCGTTCCATTTCCTCATCATCGTCCTGCGCATACCCTTTAGGATCGTACGTCGCCGTAGCGTCGTCCGCTTCCTCAATCGCCGCCTGTGCGGCTGCAGCCGTAGCAGCCGGGTTAGCATTCTGGGTGCGCTGCGGGGTAACATTATCAGCCACAGAATTAATTTCCTGCTGTTGACGTTCCGCCGCACGGCGTGCTTCTTCCAAAATCGCAGTTAGCGTCGCCTTGATACCGGCGCGATCCCCACCACATTCCGAACAAGAAGTGCTGTTTTCCTCATTGGGATGGAACGCACCGCAGGCGCAGAACCAGCCATATTCGGTATCCTGCGGAACGCAGGTCAGCATGCTATTACCAGTGCGCTGCTGCAGCGTTTTGGCAATAGAGGCCGGCAAAACGCGAGGCATCTGCAAGCGAACACGCTTGTAGTTGCGCAGATCTACACCGCGACCATTCAGGAAAGCGCGATCCTGCTCCACCTCTACGCTGGAAACCGGTGTATCGCTGACATAGACCGCATCGTCACTACCGAACACATCGCCCGGCTGTGCATCCAGTTGCTCATAATAGAAGTCGTCTTCACAAAGCACCTGACCCGCAGCATCTTTACATTTGAAGTGGACGACAAGCCCAGTCAACGGTTCCGTACCGACGTTCTTAAAGGTCAAGCACACCGCAACTTCGCCGGTTACATCGCCTTTCAGCAATTCCACCCGCACAAACTGGACCGGGCTTCCTGCCGTGTAATAGTTAGCGCGCGATTGCGCCATCAGGGAAAAATTCTGATCCATGATCCAACACCTACTTTTTACTCTTGGGCGTCCGGTCGGTCTGTATCCGGCTCGGCTACGGTCTGTGTTTTCGAACTATCCTCCTGCGCGGTCGCCTGTGTCGGCGCAGGTGCCGCATGTTCCACCTTCGTGGTTTCACCCGTGCCAAGATCAAACGGCGGCAGGCTTCCGCCTTCCATCAGCGTACGGAATTCATCGCCGCTAATCTTTTCCCGTTCCATCAAAACGTTGGCCACTTTGTGCAATTCGTTCATGTGCTCGGTAAGCAGCCGGCGGGCCGTTTCATAGGCTTCGTCTACAATGTCGCGGATTTCGTTATCGATCTCCGAGGCGATAGCTTCCGAGTAGCCTTTTCCCTGTCCAAAATCACGGCCGAGGAAGGTCTGTCCCGGATCGCTGCCATATACCACAGGTCCCATCCGTTCCGAGAAACCATACCGCGTGACCATCGCGCGGGCTGTATCGGTCGCACGCTGCAAGTCACTGGAAGCACCGGTGGAAATGTCATCCAAAACCAACTGTTCCGCTACGCGACCGCCCAAAAGGGAAACAATATTTTCGAACATGGCAGTCTTGGTCACATAGCTGGGGTCTTTCTCAGGCAAGTACATCGTATAGCCGCCTGCCCCACCACGAGAAATAATACTAATCTGATGGACCGGATCGTGATGTTTACCAAAATAGCCAGTGATAGCGTGACCGGTCTCATGATAGGCCACCAAACGAAGTTCGTCATCGGTAACCACATGGCTCTTCTTCTCCGGTCCCATCATAACCTTGACAGATGCTTCCTCAATCTCCGGCTCCGTGATGGCTTTTTTGCCACGACGAGCTGCAAGCAAGGCCGCTTCATTGACAAGATTCTCCAGATCAGCACCCGAGAAACCTGCCGTAGACCGAGCGATAGTCTTCAGACTGACATCCGGTCCCAACGGCTTATTCTTAGTGTGCACCTTAAGGATTTCCTCGCGGCCCTTTACATCGGGCAGCCCCACATACACC
>NZ_CALADU010000249.1 GCF_937890665.1 uncultured Subdoligranulum sp. | reverse complement strand
CCTCAAGCTCTACAAGGGCAACATGATCAACGCCGGCGTCACCAGCCCCTACACGCTGTATGACGAGCAGACCGCCTCCTTCGGCGAGGACGAGGACTACAATCAGGCCGACGCCAACGGGTTCATCAACCTCTTCGGCCTGCCCATCGCCGAGCGCGCCAAGCTGGCCAAGAACTGGCCCACCGAGGAGTAATCCGTTTTTCTTCAAAATTCCGTGCCGCCGTGGGTGGGCTGTATGCCCACGGCGGATTTTGTTATTACACCCCTAAGGAGGGTCTTTATGGCACAACTGTGGCAGGGCCGCGCCAGCAAAGCGGTGGATAGCCGCGTCAATGACTTCAACTCTTCCATCCGGTTTGACGCACGGATGATCGAGCAGGACATTCAGGGCAGTCTGATCCACTCCGCCATGCTGGGGCGGCAGGGCATCATCTCGGCCAAGGATGTGGAGGATATCCACAAAGGTCTGCATAGCATTTTGGAAGATCTGCACAGCGGTGCGCTGGAAATTGACCCCGCCGCCGAGGATGTCCACACCTTCGTGGAGCAGACCCTCACCGCCCGGGTAGGGGATGCGGGCAAGCGGCTGCATACCGGCCGCAGCCGCAATGATCAGGTGGCGCTGGACCTGCGGCTCAACCTGCGGGTGGCGGCCACCCACCTGCAAGGCCAACTGCGGGAATTGATCGAGACCCTCTGCACGCAGGCCGAAAAAAGCGCCGACTATGTCATGCCGGGCTACACCCATCTGCAGCGGGCCCAGCCGGTGACCTTCGGCCACCAGCTCATGGCCTATGCGTGGATGCTGCTGCGGGATCTGGGCCGGATGCAGGATGCCGTGGGCCGGATGAATGCCGAATGCCCGCTGGGCTCCGGCGCATTGGCGGGCACCACCTATCCGCTGGACCGGTTCTATACCGCCAAGGAACTGGGCTTTGACGCCCCCTGCGCCAACTCCATCGACGGCGTGTCTGACCGGGACTTCTGCATCGAGCTTTGTGCGGCGCTGGCCACCTGCATGATGCACCTCTCCCGCCTGTCCGAGGAGATCATCCTCTGGTGCAGCTGGGAGTTCAAGTTCATCGAATTGGACGACGCCTTTACCACCGGTTCCTCCATCATGCCCCAGAAGAAAAACCCCGATGTCACCGAGCTGATCCGGGGCAAGACGGGCCGCGTTTACGGTGACCTGAACACCCTGCTGGTCATGATGAAGGGCATCCCGCTGGCCTACGACAAGGACATGCAGGAGGACAAAGAGGCCATCTTCGACGCGGTGGACACGCTGGAACTCTGCCTGCGCACCGTTACCCCCATGCTGGCCACCATGACCCCGCTGCCCGCCAACATGCGCCGGGCGGCGGCCAAGGGCTTTATCAACGCCACCGACTGCGCCGACTACCTGACCAAGAAGGGCATGCCGTTCCGGGATGCCTACAAATGCACCGGTACTATGGTGGCGGCCTGCATCGCCGCCGACAAGACGCTGGAAGAATTGACCCTCGACGAGTTCAAGCAGTACAGCGATCTCTTTGAGGAGGACGTCTATCAGGCCATCGACCTGACCACCTGCTGCGAAGGCCGTACCAGCTACGGCGGCCCCACCAAGGCCAGCGTGCTGCACCAGATCGAGCTGGTGAAGAAAACTCTGCAAAACCAATAACAGAAACGGGTGTTTTTGTGGAAAAGTATAAAATTTTCGTGGACGGTTCTGCCGGAACCACCGGGCTGCGTATTGCCGACCGGTTGGCGGCGCGGCCGGAATTTGAAATTCTGACCATCTCGGAGGCGGACCGCAAGGACGTACACGCCCGGGCAGCGGTCATCAACGAGAGTGATCTCTCCTTCCTCTGCTTGCCGGACGATGCCGCCCGGGAAGTGGTGCCGCTGCTGCGGCCCGACGTGCGGGTGCTGGACACCTCCACCGCCCACCGTACCAACCCGGAATGGGTCTACGGTCTGCCCGAACTGGGCGCCACCCGCCAGAAACTGACCACCGCCACCCGGGTGGCGGTACCGGGCTGCCATGCTACCGGGTTTATCGTGCCGGTGGCACCGCTGGTGGAAAAAGGCCTGCTGCCCAAGAACGTGCAGCTTAGCTGCACCAGCCTGACCGGTTATTCGGGCGGCGGCAAAAAGATGATCGCCGAGTATGAGGCACCCCGGGAAAACACTGCCCTCAACGCGCCCCGGCCCTACGGGCTGGCACTGCACCACAAGCACCTGCCCGAGATGCGGGCCATCACCGGGCTGGACAAGGCCCCCGACTTTGTGCCGGTGGTGGCGGACTACTACGCGGGGATGGAAACCATGATCCCCTTGGATCTGGCGGCGCTGGGGTTGACAGCCCAACAGGTGGCCGACACGCTGGCGGACTACTACGCCGGGGCGAAGATGATCTCGGTCCATCCGCTGGGCGAGGGCACCGACGGGGGATTTTTGGCCTCCAACAAGCTGGCCGGGTCCGACCGGCTGGAAATTTTTTGCCTTGCCAATCCCGACGGCACCCAGATACAGCTCATCAGCCTGTTTGACAATCTGGGCAAGGGCTCCTCGGGGGCGGCGGTGCAATGCATGAACCTGATGCTGGGGCTGGACGAATGTGCGGGTCTGGCCCAATAAACTTCTTAGATCGTGGAAAGTGAGAGAGAGGAAAAGAACCATGGAAATGTTTCAGCCTGTTGCGGGTGGTATCTGTGCCGCCCAAGGTTTTTCCGCCGCGGGTGTGCATTGCGGGATCCGGCGCAACCATGCCAAATTGGATCTGGCGCTGATCAAGGCAGACGTGCGCTGTGCGGGCGCCGCCTGCTATACCACCAACAAGGTGTACGGTGCGCCCATCACGGTGGACCGGCAGCACCTGCAGGACGGGTATGCCCAGGCCATTCTGGTCAACAGCGGCAACGCCAACACCTGTGCCCCCAATGGCATCCAACTGGCCACCGATACCTGTGATTTGGTAGCCAAGGCACTGGGCATCGCCGCCGACGATGTGCTGCCTGCCTCCACCGGTGTTATCGGGCAGGCGATGGAGCTGACCCCCTTTGAAAAGGGCATCCCCGAAGCCGCCGCCAAGCTGGCCGCTACGGCGGAAGGCAGCCACGACGCCGCCACCGCCATCATGACCACCGACACCCACGCCAAGGAATTCGCGGTGGAATTTGCGCTGGGCGGCAAGACCTGCCGCATCGGCGCCATCGCCAAAGGCTCCGGCATGATCCACCCCAACATGGCCACCATGCTGCTCTTTATGACCACCGACGCCAAGGTGGAACCCGCCCTGCTGCAAAAGGCGCTGTCCACCGTGGTGCCCGCCACCTTCAACCAGATCTCGGTGGACGGTGATACCTCCACCAACGACACCGTGCTGCTGCTGGCCTCCGGTCTGTCGGGGGCGGAAGTGCTGCCCGATACCGCCGATTACGACACCTTTGTGGCGGCGCTGACCGTGGTGGCCGAGCATCTCTGCCGGGAACTGGCCGCCGATGGCGAAGGCGCTACCAAGCTGCTGGAATGCACCGTCACCGGCGCGCCCGATCTGACCACCGCCCGGGCTGTTTCCAAGAGCGTCATCCATTCCACCCTCTTCAAGGCCGCTATGTTCGGTGCCGACGCCAACTGGGGCCGGGTGCTCTGCGCCATCGGCTATACGCCGGGGGACTTTGACATCTCCAAGACCGCAGTGCGGCTCAAGAGCCGGGCGGGCGAGGTCTTTGTCTGCGAAAACGCCGCCTACCACCCTTACAGTGAGGAGGAGGCCGCCAAGGTCCTGAAGGAAGATGAGATCGAGATCCTTGTGGACTTGGGCTGCGGCGATGTCACGGCCAAGGCTTGGGGCTGCGATCTGACCTACGACTACGTCAAGATCAACGGCGACTACCGCACCTGAGAAGCGAGGGGAAGACGGCGATGAAGAATGAACAGATGGCGCTGCTTTTCAGCGAAGCAACGCCCTATATCCAGAAATACCACGGCAAAACGCTGGTCATCAAGTACGGCGGCAACGCCATGGTCAACGATGCGCTGAAACTGGCCGTCATGAACGACTTGGTCACCCTGACGCTGCTGGGCGTGCGGGTGGTGTTGGTCCACGGCGGCGGTCCGGCCATCAACCAGATGCTCAAGCGGGTGGGCAAGGAGTCCAAGTTTGTGGGCGGCCTGCGCTACACCGATGAGGAAACGATGGGCATTGTCCAACAGGTGCTGGCCGGACAGGTCAACAAGGACTTGGTGGCACTGCTCAAAGGCCGGGGCGTGGGCCTTTGTGGTATGGACGGGCATATGATCACCTGTTCCCGCAAGGCGGATGTGGATCTGGGCTATGTGGGCGAGATCGAGCGGGTGGACACCACCCTGATCGACCACCTGTTGGCGGACAGCTTTATTCCGGTCATCGCCACGGTGGGCATGGACAGCAACGGCGTGCCCTACAACATCAATGCCGACACCGCCGCTGCCGAGATCGCCATTGCGCTGCATGCCGAAAAGCTGGTCAGCATGACCGACATCGTGGGTCTGCTCTACGACAAGGACGATGAATCCACCCTGATCCCCGAGGTGGAAGTTTCGGAGATCGAGGGCTATAAACAGGCGGGGGTCATTGCCGGGGGCATGCTGCCCAAGATCGAGGGCATGGCCGAAGCCATCTACAAGGGGGTCCACGAGGCGGTCATCATCGACGGCCGGGTACCCCATTCCATCTTGTTGGAAATGTTCTCGGACCGCAGCGCGGGCACCATGTTCTACCGCCGCGGCAACCGGTAAAAGGAGGGATAGGTCATGAATACCCAGTCGATCAT
Source organism: uncultured Subdoligranulum sp. (assembly GCF_937890665.1). Next base: position 26,989 of record NZ_CALADU010000249.1, on the reverse strand, counting down.
CCAGCGGGACGATGCCCATGTCCTGCATACCTACGTCCGCAGTCAGGTGGCGTTGGTGGGCGGTTCCGGCATGGTGGCCACCGACGCCGAGGGCAAGCAGTATCTGGACTTTACCTCGGGCATCGGCGTCAATGCGCTGGGCTACTGCCACCCGGTTTGGGTGGCGGCGGTGACCGCGCAGGCAGCCAAGCTGCAGCACACCTCCAACCTGTATTACACCGAGCCCTGCGGTGCGCTGGCGGAGGAACTCTGCCGCCGTACCGGGCTGGATGCGGTGTTCTTCGGCAATTCCGGCGCCGAAGCCAACGAGGGCGCCATCAAGGCCGCCCGCAAATACAGCGTGGACACCTATGGCCCCAACCGCAACCGGGTGTTGACGCTGGTCAATTCCTTCCATGGCCGTACGCTGGCTACCCTGACCGCCACCGGGCAGGATGTGTTCCACCATGATTTCGGCCCCTTCCCCGAGCGGTTCGGCTACGTCCCGGCGGGGGATTTCGCCGCCCTGCAGGCGGCGGCCGACGCCGATACCTGCGCCGTTCTGCTGGAACTGGTACAGGGTGAAGGCGGCGTGGTAGCGCTGGACAAGAACTATGTGGCCCAAGTGGCCGCTTTCTGCAAGGAGCGGGACATCCTGCTGCTGGTGGACGAGGTGCAGACCGGCGTAGGCCGGACGGGTACCTTCTTGGCCTGCGAGCAGTTTGACCTGCACCCCGACATCGTCACGCTGGCCAAGGGGCTGGGCGGCGGTTTGCCCATCGGCGCCGTCGTCATGAACCAAAAGGTCGCGGCCCATATGGGCCCGGGCAGCCACGGTTCCACCTTTGGCGGCAACCCGGTGGTCTGCGCGGGGGCGCTGGCCGTTTTGCAGCAGCTCACCGACGACCTTCTGGCGCAGGACCGCGCGTTGGCCGAAACGCTGCGGGCGGGGCTTGCCCAACTGCCCCACGTTACGGCGGTCAGCGGTCTGGGCTTGATGGTAGGCATCGCCTTGGAGGAGGGCATCAGCGCCGCCAACGTGCGCACCGCCTGCGAGAAGGAGGGCCTGCTGGTCCTCACCGCCAAGACCCGCCTGCGCTTGCTGCCGCCGCTGATTCTGACGCAGGACGATGTGGACAAGGCCCTTGCCATCCTGCGCACCGTGTTGGAGAAACTGTGATGAAACATCTGTTGAAATTGGGCGGACTGACCAAGGAGGAGATCCTGCACGTTCTGGATGTGGCCGACGAGTACAAGCGCCTGCACAAACAGGGCGTCGACCCCAAGGACTTGCAGGGCAAAGCCGTGGCGCTGCTGTTCGCCAAACATTCCACCCGTACCCGCACCAGTCTGGAGGTGGGCATCTATCAGATGGGCGGCCTTGGCACCTACCTGAGCGCCAACGACCTGCAAACCGCCCGGGGCGAACCCATTCAAGATACCGTCCGGGTTCTGGGGCGGTACTATGATGCCATCCTCTGCCGCACCTACAAACAGACCGATTTGGATATGCTGGCGCAGTACAGCGGGGTGCCGGTGATTTCCGGCATGACCGACTATGCCCATCCCTTGCAGGTGCTCACCGACCTGATGACAGTGCGGGAGTACAAGGGCAAGCTGGAAGGGCTGCGGATGGGCTTTATCGGGGATGGCTACAACATGACCAACAGCCTGATCGTAGGATGTCTTGCGGTGGGCATGCAGGTCACGATGGCCTGCCCCAAGGGGTATCGCCCCGCTGCCGATGTGCTGATGCAGGCTAAGGCCTACGGCGATGCTTTCCGGCTGGTGCATGACCCCGACGAAGCCGCCCGGGATGCCGATGTGCTCTTCACCGACGTGTGGGTGAGCATGGGCATGGAACGGGAAACCGAGCGCCGCCATCGGGACTTTACCGGCTACACGCTGGATGCCGCCCGGATGGCGCTGGCCAAGCCGGACTGCATGGTGCAGCATCCGCTGCCGGCACGCCGGGGCGAGGAGATCGCCACCGATGTGTTTGAGCAGCACGCCAACGAAATTTTTGACGAGGCGGAAAACCGCCTCCATGTGGAAAAAGCCGTCCTCGCCATCCTGCTGGCCGGCAAGTGACGGGGTGTGTTCCTTCTTTGCAAAGAAGGAACCGAAGAAATTCCAAACAAAAATCTCCTGCGGGGACAAAGCCCCGCAGGAGATTTTTAATTAGAGTTCTTTTGGTTCTTTTCTTGCAAGAAAAGAACAACACACCCGGCTTGACCGCCCCGCAGGCAGGGGGTACAATGGGGAAAAAGAAAACAGGAGGTACTTACCCATGTATCAGGCATCCCTCCAACGGTACGACACCATGCCCTACCGCCGCTGCGGGCGCAGCGGTCTGCGCCTGCCCGCGGTATCGCTGGGCCTGTGGCACAATTTCGGGGACACCACCCCCTACGAAACGATGCGTGCCCTCTGCCGCACAGCCTTTGACCATGGCATCACCCACTTTGATCTGGCCGATAACTACGGCCCTGCCCCCGGCGCCGCCGAGCGGAATTTTGGCCGCCTGTTGCAGGACGATCTGCGCCCCTACCGGGACGAACTGATCCTCTCCACCAAGGCAGGCTACCGGATGTGGGACGGTCCCTATGGGGACTGGGGCAGCCGCAAACATCTGCTGGCCGGGCTGGACCAAAGCCTGCGCCGGATGGGGCTGGACTATGTGGACATCTTCTACCACCACCGGATGGACCCCGCCACCCCGCTGGAAGAAACAATGGAAGCATTGGCGCAGGCGGTGCGCAGCGGCAAGGCGCTGTATGTGGGACTTTCCAACTACGACGGCCCCACGCTGGAACGGGCTGCTGCCCTCCTCGACGAGCTGCATTGTCCCTTTGTGATCTGCCAGAACCGCTACTCTCTGTTTGACCGCAAAATCGAGGAAAACGGCCTGAAAGAGAGCGTGGGCAAGACGGAACGGGGCCTCATTACCTTCAGCCCGCTGGCGCAGGGACGCTTGACCGACCGGTACCTCCACGGCATTCCGGCGGACAGCCGCATCCGCACCGACGGGCGCTACCTGAAAGAAAAGGACATCACCCCCGAGGTGGTGGCCAAGATTCAGGCGTTGAACGAGGTGGCCGCCCGCCGCGGCCAGACGCTGGCCCAGATGTCACTGGCGTGGCTGCTGGCTCAGCCGGTGGTCACCAGCGTGCTGATCGGCGCTTCCCGGCCGGAACAGATCCTTGATAATATCCAAGCGATGGAAAACACCCGCTTTACCGCCGACGAATTGGCGGAACTGGACCGCATCTGCGCAGCAGAAACACCGTAAACAAGGCCCCCGGCCCGATGGAAGATCCCATCGGGCCGGGGGCTTGGTTATGGATAGAGAGGGATCAAGCTGGCTGGTCGGCAAAATTACCGGTGTAAAGCTGGTAGTATTTGCCGTGTTTGGCAATCAGTTCGTCATGGGTGCCCCGCTCAATAATGCGGCCCTGTTCCATGACCATGATGCAGTCGGCGTTGCGCACGGTGGACAGCCGGTGGGCGATCACGAAGGTGGTGCGGCCGGTCATCAAGGCGTCCATGCCGTCCTGCACCAGCTTTTCGGTGCGGGTATCGATGGAGGAAGTGGCTTCATTCAGGATCAGGGCCGGCGGGTCGGCTACCGCAGCCCGGGCAATGGCCAGCAACTGCCGCTGGCCTTGGCTCAGGTTGGCGCCGTCGCCGGTCAGCATCGTCTGGTATCCATCGGGCAGGCGGCGGATAAAGTCGTCGGCGTTGGCCAGTTTGGCCGCAGCGATGCACTCCTCGTCGCTGGCGTTCAGGTTGCCGTAGCGGATGTTTTCCATCACGGTGCTGGTGAACAGGTGGGTGTCCTGCAAGACCATGCCAAGGCTCCGCCGCAGATCGGCTTTCTTGATCTTGTTGATGTTGATGCCGTCGTAGCGGATCTTGCCGTCGGCGATGTCGTAAAAGCGGTTGATTAAGTTGGTGATGGTGGTCTTGCCCGCGCCGGTGGCGCCCACGAAGGCGATCTTCTGGCCGGGTTTGGCCCATAGGCTGATGTTGTGCAGCACCAGTTTTTCCGGCGTGTAGCCGAAGTCCACATCGTCCAGCACCACGTTGCCCTGCAATTTGGTGTAGGTCACGGTGCCGTCCGCTTTGTGGGGATGTTTCCACGCCCACACATTGGTGCGCTCCTTGGTTTCGGACAGGCTGCCGTCGGCGTTCTCTTTGGCGTTGACCAGTTCCACATAGCCGTCGTCGGCCTCGGGGGTCTGGTCCATCAGGTCAAACACACGCTGGGCGCCGGCTGCGGCGGTGATCACAAAGTTGATCTGCATGCTGATCTGGGTGATGGGATTGGTAAAACTCTTGTTCAGGCTCAAAAAGCTGATGACGGTGCCCAGCGTTACCCCGGCCCAACCGTTGATGCCCAGCACCGCGCCCACAATGGCTACCAGCACATAGCTGATCCAGCCGATGTTGGCGTTGATGGGCATTAGCAGGTTGGCGTACCGGTTGGCCATGTTGGCACTGTCCCGCAACTGGTCGTTTACGGTGCGGAAATCCCGCAGGGCGGCTTCCTCGTGGCAAAAGACCTTGACCACCTTTTGGCCGTCCAGCATCTCCTCAATAAAGCCGTCCACGTTGCCCAGATCCCGCTGCTGGCGGATGTAATACTTGCTGGACAGTTTCGAGAAGTTGGTGGTCACCAGCACCATGACGCAGGCGGTGAGCAGCGAGATAACGGTCAGCGCCGGGTTCAGCACGATCATCGCGATGAGGGTGGCAATCATCGTCACGCTGGTGTTGATGATCTGGGGGATGCTCTGGCTCAGCAGTTGGCGCAGCGTGTCGATGTCGTTGGTGTAGACCGACATGATGTCGCCGTGAGCGTGGGTGTCAAAGTAGGAGATGGGCAGGCTTTCCATGCGGTGGAACAGATCATCCCGCAGATGGCGCATGGTGCCCTGACTGACGGTGACCATAATGCGGTTGTAACCGAAGGCCGTCACCACGCCCACCGCCAGAATGCAGACCAACCGCACAAGGCTTTGGGCCAGCGCGGAAAAATCGGTGGAACCGGCGTTGATCATCGGCAGGATGTAGTCATCCACCAAAGTCTGGGGAAAGGTGGAGCCGGCAACGGTGGCCACCGCCGTGATAAGAATGCAGACGATGACCAGCACAAAGGGCAGAGCATAGAAATGCAGCATATAACGCAGTACCCGATTCAGCACCTTCAGGGGCGCCGGACGGGCCGTATGGGATGGTTTCATGAAACTTCCTCCTTTCAGGCCGGCTGGTCGAAGTCGCCGCCGCCCTTGACCTGCGACTCGTAGATCTCCTGATAGATGGCATTGGTCTTGAGCAGGTTTTCGTGGGTATCAAAGGCGTTGATCTTGCCGCCGTCCAGCACCAGAATGCGGTCGGCGTGCTCCACGCTGGAAATTCGCTGGGCAATGATGATCTTCGTTGTGCCGGGAATGGTCTTGGCAAAGGCGTCCCGGATCTTGGCATCGGTGGCGGTGTCCACGGCACTGGTGGAGTCGTCCAAAATCAGTACCTTGGGTTTCTTCAGCAGGGCACGGGCAATGCAGAGCCGCTGCTTTTGACCGCCCGACACGTTGGCGCCGCCCCGCTCGATGTGGGTGTGGTAGCCGTCGGGCATCCGGTCGATGAACTCATCGGCACAGGCTGCCTTGCAGGCGGCGATGCACTCTTCGTCGGTGGCGTTGGGGTTGCCCCACCGCAGGTTGTCAAGGATCGAACCGGAAAACAGGGTGTTCTTCTGCAGCACCACCGATACCTGATTGCGCAGCGCGTCCATGTCGTAGCGGCGCACGTCCACGCCGCCCACCTTGACGGTGCCTTCGTCCACATCGTAGAGACGGCAGATCAGGTTCACTAAGCTGGACTTGCCCGAGCCGGTACCGCCGATGACGCCGATGGTTTCGCCCGAATGGATGTGCAGGTCGATGTCGGTCAGGGCATTTTTGCCGCTGCCGTGTTTGTAGGAAAAGTTCACATGGTCGAAGTCGATGCTGCCGTCCGCCACTTCGGTGATGGGGTCGGCGGGATTGGTCAGGTCGGGGGACTCGACCAGCACTTCGCTGATACGGCGGATGCTGGCCAGCGACATGCTGATCATGACCACCACCATGGAGAGCATCATCAGGCTCATCAGCAAAGACATGATGTAGCTGAACAAGCTGGTCAGGTCACCGGTGGTCATGCTGCCGCCCACAATGAATTTGGCGCCCAGCCACGACACCGAGATGATGCAGAAATACACCGAAACCATCATGGCCGGGTTGTTGAAAGCCAGCAGGCCTTCCGCTTTGACAAAGAGGCGGTAGAGGTTGCGGGAGGCGGTGCTGAACTTGTGGTTCTCGTAGGGTTCCCGCACGAAGGCCTTGACCACCCGGATGGCGGAAACATTCTCCTGCACGCTGGCGTTCAGGTCATCGTATTTCTGGAACACCTCGTTGAAGATGCGCAGCGTCACCACCATGATGCTGCCGATGACCGCCACCAGAAAGACCACCGCGATGAGAAACATGGCGCTGAGCCGGGGGCTGATGTACAGGCACATGGCGTAGCTGAAGACCAGCGTCAGGGGGCTGCGCACCGCCACACGAATGACCATCATAAAGGCGTTCTGCACGTTGGTAATGTCGGTGGTCATCCGGGTCACCAGACCGGGCACGCTGAACTTGTCGATGTTGGAAAAGGAAAAGGTCTGGATCTTGGCGTAGATGGATTCCCGCAGGTTGGCGGCCAACCCCGACGAAGCCGCCGCCGCGCTGCGGCCTGCCAGTGCGCCGCAGGCCAAGCTGACCAGCGCCATGCAGACCATCAGGGCACCGTAGCGATAGACGACGCCCAAGTTGGCGGCTTGCAGGCCGTCATCAATAATGCGGGCTGTGACGAAGGGAAGCAGAATCTCCATCACCACTTCCAGCGCGGTGAACCCGATGCAGCACCAGACATCGCGCTTGTATTGCTTGAGTTGCTGTAAAACCGTTTTCAACTTTCTTCACTCCTTTGGGAAAAGGTTCTCTCTTCGGTAGAAAATTATAGCATCTTCTGTGAAGATTGAGAATTTCAAAACATTGTTCGACGTTAGCAAACATCGAATGATACATTGCAAAAAATAAAAAGGTGGTGTATACTGGGAGTATCCTATGCGGGGGAGGAAGAAAGATATGAATACCCAACAACTGCTGTGCTTTGTCTGCGTGGCGGACCGGCTGAACTTTACCAAAGCGGCCGAGGAGTTGTTTCTGTCGCCGCCCACCGTGACCCACCACATCCAAACGCTGGAAGCGGAGCTGGGCACAGTGCTGCTCATCCGCAATTCCAAGATGGTGCGCCTGACCGAGGCGGGGCAGGGCTTTTACAACGACGCAAAGGAGATTTTGGCCAAGATCGAGATCGCCCAAAAGAAGATGCACGACGCCGCCCACACGGCGGTGCGTCTTTTCCACATCGGCTGCACCAGCAGCACCGAATTGCAGTACCTCAAACCGCCGCTGCGGGCCATGGGGCGGCGGCATGCGGGGTTCAACCCCATCCTGCATATGCAGGACTATTTCAGCCTAAAAAAGATGTTTGAGGCCGAGCAGTTGGATATTATGCTCTGCACCCGCAATATGATCCGCAAACTGCCCAACTGTGAGTTCCATCCGGTGGCGGAAGCCATGCTCTATGCGGTGGTGCTGGCGGACTCCCCCTTGGCAGAGAAAGAGACCCTGCGCTTTGCCGACTTGCAGGCACAGCGGCTGCTGACCCTGCATCCCAAACTGGTGCCCTTTGAGCAGTCCAACCGCCTGCGGGACTGGATCATCGAGCACAGCCTCAACCATATGGACATCCACTGCGAAAGTGACCGGGCGGGCATCCTGTTGGCCGAATGCGGCTACGGGGTGGCGCTCTTTCCGGAATTTTATACGCAGGACTTGCCCGCTACCCTGGTGCGCCGTCCCTTTGAACCGGGCAGCAGCGGCCTGACCTTCGGCGTGGCCTGCCGCAAACAGGGCAAGGACGAGTATGTGAAAGAGTTTTTGGCGGAATTTCCCAAGGCATAAAAAACCGGGCGTACCCGTACGGGTACGCCCGGTTTTTTGAACTTAAGAGGCGTTGCGCAGGATCAGCTCCATGCCCTGCGGTCCCCAACTGAAATCCCCCACCGCGTAGCCCCGTTCCAGCATGCGGGGCAGGGCGGGGTCGTCTAGGTGCAGGCGGCGGTAAGGGTCCCGCCAATGGGGCAGCCCCCGGGCCGAAAAGACCAGCATGTTGGCCCCAGCCATGGGGCGCACCGCCCGCAGCGTCAGCCCGGCGGAAAGGTACTGGGCACACAGGTCCTCGCTCTGGGGCAGGGCATCGGGGTCCAGCGGCTGGACTGCCCATACATGGTAGCTGGCATACCGCGCCGTGGCCAGCCGCAGCGCGGTGCGCAAAAATTGCCGCAGTTGGGGGTAGTGGTCAGCCAGCAGCGGCTCGGTCAGTACCGCGCCCTGTCCGTCGGCGCCGTAGCCGGCGGCCCGCAGACTGGCAGGCAGGATTGCGTCGGAATACAGGGGCAGCAGCGCTGCCGCGGCTTGCAGGGTGGCGCTGCCCCCGTAATCCCCTAAAATCTGGCCGCTTTGCAGGGCGGCGGGCAGGGCAGCGGCGGGCAGTTGGGGCAGCCCGGCGGGGCCGCACAGTGCCCGCAGTGCCTCCCCGTCGGTGGGCAGCAGCATCCGGGCCTCAAAGGTGGTGGTTCGTTCCAAAGTTTGCAGCATACAAAAGGTCCCTTCCCTAAGTAAAAAGTGAATACGGGACCATCCTATCAAAAAACGCCCGCCAAAACTGCCGAAACAGGGCGGGCGCCGAAATGGCAAAGGGAATTACCGCTCTTCCTTGGGGGACTGCCGACGGGCGGCCAGCTCCTCAAAGCTGCGGTTGGCGGTAAAGCAGCGGTGATAGGGGTTGTCGGGCAGCGGTGTCTTGGGGGGCGGAGGAGGCGTGGGTTTGCGCAGCCGCCGCAGATAGGCTTGCAATTTGGGGGTCGTGCGCATGGCTTAGTCCTCCACCGGGGTGGCACCGGCGGTCAGCACCGCCCACAGTGCCGTGTCGGCGGTGTAGGATTCCGGTACATCCTTCTCCCAGTTGCCCCGGCAGCCGATGTACAGCCCGTCCAGCAGGTCCTGATGGCTGGTTCCGGTGTCGCCGTCACTCTCCAGCGTCAGTCCGGCCAGCACCGGGCAATCCCCCCAGCGGTAGACCATCTTCTGCCAGTCATTCAGATGGGCTTCGTCGGGCAGGGTGCCGTCGGTGTATTGCAGCGATTGCGTCTGGCTCTGGAAGGCAGCCGGGTCTTCCAGCAAGAACAGGTAGGTGTCGCTGCCGGCGGTCAGGGCGGCGGTCAGTTGGGTGGTGCCTGCCAACTGGGCGTAGGGGTTGGCGCTTTCGGCGGTGGCAAAATCCACCTGATACTGGCTAAGCTGGACCACCACCTGCCCATCCCCGTTGCGGTCGCTGCAATAGGGGACCAGCGCGTTCTGTAAGGCCTCTGCGGTTTCGGTGGGCAGCGCTTGTGTGCCCACATAGCCGATCTCCAGATCCGGCTGGACCCGGCCGAACATATCGTGGAGCAGCCACCCCACGATGCCCAGTACGATCAGCACCACCAGCACCGTAAATTTGTGGTAATGCCACCAGTTGGCGGCTTTTTCCTGTTTGGTGTATTCCCGGGGCGCCGGTTCGGGGGTGTAGGTTTCCTCACTGCTTTTGGTGACCCATGCCATAGCAAGACAACTCCTTTTTGATTGCGTTCCTTTTATTCTACCACAAATCGCGGCAGGATTTGTAAACTTATTTTAACACAGCCTTGCAAACCTTGTGCAAAATCGGTATCATGTAAGAAAGACTCCTGAACCGGTCAGGGGAGAGGACGGTGCCTGTATGGAGAAAAATACCCTGCTGCTGCGGGATACGGAAGCGTTCATGCGCGGCGAGCTGGACAACGTGACGGTGGCCGGAGGCTGCATTGTGCTGGATCTGGTACAGGGCAGTTACGTGCCCTACGGCTGTTACACCAGCGCCCCCATCCCCATGCCGCTCTTTGATGCGCTGTGGGTAAGCTGGAACGCGGTTTCGCCGTCGGGCACCGCGGTGGAGGCGCAAGCCCGGGTGCTGGTGGACGGCAACTGGACCGCTTGGGTGGGCTTTGGCAAATGGAGCCCCCACCTGCGCCGGGAGGGCGTTCACCCACAGGAGCGGGGCGCCCTGCGGATGGAGCCGGATGAACTGCGGTTGGACAGCAAGCGGGCTACGCAGGTACAACTGCGCATCTACCTGTATACCAAACAAGAAAAAGTGACCCCGGCGGTGCGGCTGTTAGGGGTCAGTGTGCGGGCCGTGGGGGTCATCCCGGCCCGGGGACGGCCCATCAACCGGCGGCTGCACCTGATGCCCTATGTGATGCCCCGGCGGTCCCAAGCGCTGCGCCCGTGGATGGATCTGGCCATCAGTCTGGTGAGCCTGACCAACCGTTGGGGCGCCGACCGCCTGCCCGAAGAATTTGCCCAAGTGCTGCGGGACTGGCGGGAACCGGACGAAAAAGATCTGCGCAACCTGAGTTTTGGGGCGGCGGCAGCCGGGTGCTGGGGATTCCCCACCTGGGTGTGCTGGTGCGGATTGGGCACCCTGCGGGAGGAGGTCCGGCAGGGCTTCGGCGCGGTGGTGGCGCTGGATTCCACCCCGGCACAGGTGGCCCAAGGCTGGCCGGAGCGCCGCTTTGTGGCGGTGCGGGGCTTTGCCACCAGCGGCGGCGTTGCCCGGGTGCTGCTCTGCGACCCGTGGGCTGGCGAGCAGGATTTTGACGCCGAGACCGAGATGGAACTGGATGATTTCCTTGTGGCATGGGACAATGTGGCGCTGCTGATGCGCCCCCGCACACCGGAGGACGGCCACACCGGACCCCAGCGGGGCAGCGTGTGGGTGCGTCCCGCCGGAGCGACGGCACCGGGTATCTATCGGCTGTACAGCAACGGGGAACTGCACCTGTTGGGGGATGATTTCTGCACCAACGGGGGGATTTTGGCGTGGAGCACGCCGGACGACCATCCCCATGCCACCACCGCCCACCGGACTTTCCACTTTGTAGAGCCGGAGGAGGGCGGTCTGCGGATGACCCCCGAGGGGGAACATCACAAATACACCGTCTACGCCATCGACACGGCGGGCAGTATGCTCGTGGGCGACGTGACGCTGTGATAGAAACAAAGGAGAACACTGCATGTTGGAAGAGCTGCGCCGCCAAGTATGGGCGGCCAACCGGGCGCTGCCCCAGCGGGGGCTGGTGCTGCTGACCTGGGGCAATGTGTCGGGTATCGACCGGGCCTCGGGGTTGGTGGTCATCAAACCGTCCGGGGTGGAGTATGAGGAACTGACGCCGAAAAATCTGGTGGTGGTGGATCTGGACGGTCATCTGGTGGAAGGCACGCTGCGTCCCTCCAGCGACACGGCCACCCATCTGGAGCTGTATAAGGCGTTCCCGTCGGTAGGGGGCATCGTCCATACCCACAGTACCTACGCTACGGCATGGGCCCAGACCGGGCAGGACCTGCCCTGCTATGGCACCACCCACGCCGACAGTTTTTATGGGCCGGTGCCCTGCACCCGGCTGCTCACCGCGGCGGAGGTGGAGACCGACTACGAGGCCCACACCGGTACGGTGGTGGCCGAAGCCTTCCGCACCCGGGGGCTGGACCCCATGGCGGTGCCCGGCGTGCTTTGTGCCTGCCATGGCCCCTTTACGTGGGGCAGCGACCCGGCGCAGGCGGTGGAAAACGCCCAAATCCTAGAGGAAGTGGCCCGGATGGCCCTGCTGACCCGGCAGATCGCCCCCGATGCCGCCCCGGCCCCGGACTATCTGGTGGAAAAGCATTATCGCCGCAAGCACGGCCCCCACGCGTATTACGGCCAAAGGTAAGGCGGAGCGAGCCGGCGACGGCCAAGAACCTTTTGGACTCAACCCAATAAGATACAACAAAAGACGGCCCCTGACCGGGGGGCCGTCTTTTGCTTTAGAGGAATGGAGGTTAGAAATCAAAAGTCAATGCGATCTTGCGGATGGAAGGATCGTGGCTGTCCACAAAGTCGAACGCCTTCTGTGCCTCGGTGAGGGGGAAGGTGTGGCTGATGCTGCCCCGCAGATCGATCTTGCCAGCGTTGATGAGGTCGATGACGTCTTGGAACTTGCGGTTCTGCAGGCGGCTGCCCCGCACGTCCAGCTCCTTGCTGGTGATGACGAACTGGTTGACCTCGGTGGGGGCTACGCTGAAGCCCATGGTGATCACACGGCCAGCACAGCCGGTGGCCTGCAAAGCGGTGATCAGACTGGTCTTGACGCAGGCGGCGTCGATGGAGACCGTCACGCCGTACCCGTCGGTCAGCTCATGGCAGCGGGCGGGCACGTCCTCTTTCAGGCTGTTGATCACATCGGTGGCGCCGTTGTTCAGCGCCTCCTGCAGTTTGGCGTCGTCAATGTCGGAGACGATGATCTTCCGGGGATGGAACTGCTTGACGATCCGCAGAATGCTGGAACCCAGTGCACCGGAACCGATGATCAGCACGGTGTCCTCGCTTTCCAGTTGGGCGCGGCTGCAACACTGTACGGCAATCGTGGTGGGCTCGATCATAATGGCATCGGTATCGGACAGGCAGTCCGGCACCAGATAGCAGTCCGAATCGGGCACCGCCATGTACTCGCGGTAACCGCCGTCGATGTGTACGCCCCGGACCTGCAGGTTGCCGCAGACGTTGGGACGGCCTTTGCGGCAGGCATAGCAGTGGCCGCAGGGCACTACCTGATCGATGATGACCCGGTCGCCCACCTTGACCTTTTTGGCGGTGGGGCCGACCTCTACCACCACGCCGACCATCTCGTGGCCGATCACGCGGGGGTAGGTGGCAGCGGCGTTGGTGCCGTGGTAGATGCCCACGTCACTGCCGCAGATGCCGGCGGCAGTCATCTTGACCAGAACGTTGTTGTGTTCATCGATAGTGGGTTTTTCCATCTCAATGATGCGCAAGTCATTGGGCTTTACGATTTGTACAGCTTTCATAAGATAATCCCCTCTGTATTATTCTTCTCCCACGCGAACGACGACCTTCATATAATTGCCGGGGTTCTTCTCAATGTCTACGATGGTGGCAGGTGCCTCGTCCATCGAAACGGTCTTGGTCAGGATCTTCATCATATCCACCTTCTTGGTGTAGATCAGATCCAGAGCCTCCTCAAATTCACCGGCGCTGGTACGGGCACCGCGGATGTCGATCTCCTTCTTGGTGATCACATCGGTGGGCAGGCTGGTTTCCTTCTTGGGCCAGCCGGTCAGGGTGATGCGGCCGGCGTTGGACACCAGATCCAGCGTGCTGCGCACTGCGGCGTTGGCACCGGAGCATTCCATGACCTGATGGGCCATCTCGCCGCCGGTGATCTCAGCCACACGGGCCACCGCGTCCTCGGTGCCGGAGTTGATGACATACTCAATGCCCAAGCTCTTGGCGAAGTCCAACCGCTCCTGCACCAGATCCAGCAGGATGGCATGGGCGCCGTAGGCCTGTGCCACCATGCCGGCTACCAGACCGATGGGGCCTGCACCGATGATGGCGCAGTATTCACCGGCCTTCAGGCCGCCGCGATGGATGCCGTGCAGGCTGATGGTCAGGGGTTCTGCCATGGCGGCCTGCTCCCAGGTCATGCCGTCGGGAATCTTGATGAGCATGTCAGCGGGGTGGCAGTAGTATTCCGCCATGCCGCCGTCCACATGGACGCCCAGCACCTTCAGGTCGGTGCAGCAGTTGGTACGGCCGATGCTGCAGGGATAGCAGTGCCCGCAGTACAGGTAGGGGTCCACCACCACGCGGTCGCCCACCTTGATGCCGTTCTTGTTGTCGGCGGGGATGGACTCTACGATACCGGCCAGCTCATGGCCGATGACACGGGGGTAGCTGACCAAGCCGTTGGTGCCACGGAAGGCGCCGATGTCGCTGCCGCAGATACCGGCGGCGATGACCTTGATCAGGGCCTCGCCCGGTTTGGGGGTGGGCTTTTCCAGTTCTACGCAGGAAACTTTCCAGGGCTCTGCCAATTTGATTGCTTTCATACTTGCATTACGACCTTTCTCTTCACACATAACTCAATCCCACGGGTGCAGGGGCTCAGAGCTTGACCTTGACCACCACTTTGCGCACAAACTCGGGGCCATCGGCGGCTACGCGGGGCTTGTGGGCGTCTTCGGGGGCAACAACGATCATGTCGCCGGGCAGCAGCAGCACGGTGCCGCTCAGGGCAGGCTCCTCGTAGAACTTCACGTCGTTCTCGGGCACATCCTTCTTCAGGACCAGACCCTCGCGCTTGCAGTAGCCGAACTGCTCCTTGCCGGAGATGACATACTGGATGTCGAAGTAGGCGTCATGGGTCTCGAAGGAGCCTTCCTCAGCGGGGAAGGTGTTGTATTCCTGCACGTTGGCGGTCACGCCCTCGCAGATGGGGTAGCTGCCCACAGGGGTGTTGTCCAGATCGGTCTCTGCCAGCCACTTGTAGGCGGCGGTGAATTTGTCGTCCAGATAGTTGTACTTGGTAGCCAAAGACAGGGGAGAGAAAAACATACTCAAACACTCCTTTTTAATGATTGGGTGAAAATACGGACAAGATTACTGCTTTTCCTGGGTCATGTTGTCCAGAATGCAGGCGCTGGAGATGTCCTTTACGTCGGTCTTGCCGGCGGCCAGATCCTGAATCTGCTGCCAGATCTGCTCGTCCACCACGATGCCTTCCTTCAGGTTGCGGGCGCGGGTCGCAGCGGTGCGCTCGCCGGGGCAGGTCACGTGGCCGCCCTCGCGCTCCGGCTCGGTGGCATCGGCAGCCGCTACACGGTCATCCAACTTGGCCTGAATCTCTTCTTCCTCACCGAACAGGTAGGGGTCGTAGGCCAGGAAGATCTGGCAGCAGCCGGTGCAGCTACCGCGGGCTTCCCGATCCAACTGAACGCCGGTGCGGCCGTTGGCCATGGCAGCGGCGGCCAGGTCCAGCGCGATGGCCATGCCGGAGCCCTTCCAGTAACCGGTGGGCAGGATGCGGCCGCTGGCCTCGATGGCGCCGGGATCGCTGGTCAGGTTGCCGTCCTTGTCGAAGCCGCCGGGGTAGGGGAGCTGCTTGCCGGCCAGACGATAGACGCCCAGCTTACCGTAGGCGTACTGGCTCATGGCCATATCCAACACGATGGGGCCGTTCTTGCGGGGGATGGCGATGCAGAAGGGGTTGTTGCCGACACCGGGCTGCTTGGAACCCCACATGGGCATGCAGCTCTCGGTGTTGGTCCAGCTAATGCCGATGAAGCCGGCCTGTGCAGCCTGCCAAGCGTAGGAACCGCCGCGCATCCAGTGGGTGGTGTTTTTCAGCGCCACGCAGCCGATGCCGTGGACCTTAGCCAGCTCGATGGCCCGGTTCATGCAGAAGGTGGCGTTCAGCACGCCGATGCCCAGATGGCCGTCGTAGTTTTCCACGGCGCCCTTGGCACCCACCAGTTCCGGCTTGGCATGGATGTCTACCCAGCCCTTCTGGACGTACTCGGCAAAACGGGGTACACGGTTCAGGCCGTGGCTCTCGATGCCTTCCAGACTGCTCTCGGTGTGGATCTCGGCGCACTGGGCGGCCTGTTCAGCGGTCAGGCCCATTTGCAGGAAGGCCTTCTCGGTGGTGGCGAGGACGGTCTCATACGGAACGCGGATACTCATAAGTATTTCTCTCCTTTTTTGGTAAGTACAACGGGTTGTAGGCGTACTAATATATCACGTTTTCCTCTGGTACTATCAGGATAACACAGCAAAAACTGAAATGCAACTGGCTATTTTACCAGATTTTTGGGGATTTTTTTGCGGCTTTGCACAAAAAATAGACAGGGGCCTTGCCAAAGGGAATTCTGACTGATATATTAGTTGTGAAAGAAAAAACACCCAAAGGAGGGTCGCTCATGCATCTGCTGGTACCGCCGCCCCACAAAGGGGAAAATAACCGCGTTTACGCCTGCCGTGTGCTGCGGATGAACATTATGACGCTGCGCCTGCAGCCGGGGGAACCGCTGAACGAGGCGGAGCTGGCGGCACGGCTGCAGATGAGCCGCACGCCGGTGCATGAGGCCATCACCACGCTGCGCAACGAGTGGCTGGGGGAGATCTTTCCCCAGCGGGGCACGCAGGTCAGCCGCATCGACCCGGCGCTGGTCAAGGAAGGCTATTCCACCCGGCTGCTCCTCGAAAGTGCCTTGCTGCGGGATGTGGCGGGCAAGATCGGCCGCACGCAGGTACAGCAACTTCTGGACTGTATGCGCCAGCAGGAGGCGCTGCGGGACCGCATGCCCGATGCGGTGGATGAGTTCATCCAGTTGGACGATGAATTTCATCGGATGATGTATTTCTTTGGGGGGCGCAGCCATACCTGGCTGGCCATCCGGGGGCTGGTGTCCCACTATGACCGGATGCGCTACCTCGACGCGCTGGATGGAGAGTGCGATTACGACCGTGTGACGGTGCAGCACCGGGATTTCTGTGACTACCTGCTCATGGGCCTGCCCGATGGGGTGGACCCGGAACAGACCATCGGCGCCCACCTGACCAGCTTCCGGGGGAACCTGATGGCCAAGATGGCGCTGCATCCCGACTACTTTACGCTGCAAAGCAGTTGAACCCCTGCATTTGGTTCAATACAGACAAAAGGCCCGGCAGCCGCACTTGCGGCTGCCGGGCCTTGTTTGTTACCGCGGGTGGTTGTCGGTCTGGCAGAAGCGGTCCAGTGCCCAACGGGAATGGGCCAGCAAAGGGTAGGCCAACAGGGCTGCTGCCATGCAACCCACCAAGACCCACAGTAGACGGTCGTTTGCCAGCGGTCCATTGGTGAGCAACAGCAACAGGGTAAGGGCCGTTATGGTGCCCAGCCACACCACGCCCAGACGGCGGATCTTGTGGGGGGCATAGCGGCGTTTTTCCTCCGGGGGCAGCCGGTCATAGGCGTGGCTGAAGGACCGGGTGCCCGTGACGATCCGCCGCCCGTCCAGCAGGCAGAGCAGCAGCAAGCACAAAAAGGGGAGGTTTTGGTAAAGCCAGTCCATAAGGGGATCCCCCTTTCCACAGTGGAGAAAAACAGTTAGAACAGCCCGAACCGTTTGGCCGGGGCAGGCGGGGCACAGAGAGAATCCAGCAGGTAGTCATAGACTTGCTGCATGGCCTCGGGCTGCACCCACTTGACCGCATCCCGGAAGCCGCCGTGCATGGTGGAACTGACTTCCATCTGGCCGATCATCATCTTAAATTCCGGCGTGCGGCCCAGCAGACCACTGCCCTGCGCCGCCATGGCGTCCAGATACTTGGTGTCCCACCGGGGCATGATGGCGATGCTCAACACCGTTTGCCGCCGGGTGGAAAAACAGACGTCGTCCCCTTCGGGCAGGTATTTGACCAGCCGCGCATTGTGGGCGGCCAGCCGGGCCTTGTCGCAGAAGGGCCGGGCGGCGGCGCGTTTTTCACCGCCCCGGGTATAGACGGCCACCGTGTCGCCGTAGCCGCACATGTCCAAATTCACGATGAGGTTGTGCTCCTGCGAGCGCTCCGCCTCATACAGCTTGGCGCCGCTGTGGCCGTTTTCCTCCCCGTCAAAAAAGGCGAAGGCGGCCTTGACACCCCGGCGGCGCAGCTCTTTGGCCAGCGCGATGAGGATGCAGCAGGCGGCGGCGTTGTCATTGGCCCCTACACTGCCCGGGTGGGCGTCGTAGTGGGCGCAAAGCAGCGGTGCGGTGCCCTCGGCGGGCAGCAGATAGTTGCGGGCGGCCTTGCGTTTTTCGTCCGCCTCACACTCCTGCACCGTAAAGGCGAGGCCCTCGGCGGTCAGCAGCCGCTCCAACGCTGCCCGGCGGGCAGCGGGATCGGGCTGGGCCAGTTCGTTCAGATGTTCATCCAGAAATGCCACGGCAATGCGTCCTTTCTTACAGGCAGGTGTCCAGCGCGACCTTGACCACGATCTTGCGGATGGGCGCCGGAGCGTCCACCTGAATGGCGGGGATGTGTACATCCCACGGGAAGAACATGGCGTAGCTGCCGGGCTGCATCTCGATGACGCCTTCCCGGGCGGCGGGGTTGTTCTTGTAGAAGCAGATGTCCCGCGGGGTGTCCAGCAGGTTCTCATCCACCTCGTTGTCGCCCAGATCGGGGTACCAGCCGATGCGCTCCGGGCCGCCGGCGGCCAAGAACTGCACGTCGATGTATTTGCGGTGTACTTCGGGGCGCAGACCCTCCCGGGGACCGGTGGTCTGGTCCAGCACCTGCAAAATCATCTTGTCGCCGTACAGCTCAAAGCGGCCCGGCTCGTGGGCGGCCAGATCGGTCTCTTTCAAAAATTGCACGGCCCGGCGCAGCGGCTCGGGCAGCACGGCCAGATTGCTGGCTTCATGAATGTTTCCGGAAATCATGTCAGAAGTCCTCCTTGCGATTACTGCATGGATGTAACGCCGCCGTCCACCTTGAGGGTGACGCCGGTGATGAAGGATGCGCCCTCGCTGCACAGGAAGAGGGCCGCCGCGGCCATATCCCGGCCGGTGCCCAACCGTCCCATGGGGATGCGCCGTACAAGCGAATTGTAGAAGGTGGGATCCTCCAACTGTTTGGCGTTGATGGGGGTGCGCACAAAGGTGGGGGCGATGGCGTTGACGTTGATGCCGAACTTAGCCCACTCGCAGCCCAACTGCTGGGTGTACATGTTGATGGCACCCTTAGTGGCGCAGTAGGCCGCATAGTTGCGGTCGGCGCCCAGGAACGCCTTGGCCGAGGACAAGTTGACGATGCGGCCTTTGCCGGCGGGGATCATCCACCGCTTGGCGGCCATCTTGCTCACCAGATGGGTGCCGGTGATGTTCAGGGCGATGACCTTCTCAAAGCTGGCGGCATCATAGTCTTCGGCAGGTTTCAGGATGTTCATGCCGGCGCTGTTTACCAGCAGGGTGGCAGGGCCAAGGCCCTGCTCCACCGCATCCCCCAGCGCGGCTACGTCGGCCTCGTCGGTAATGTCGCAGCGCACCGCCAGATAACGGCGGCCTTCGGCGGCGGCCAGCTCGGCCAGATCGGGGGCGCTGTCGGGATGACGGCTGCACACCGCCACGTCGATGCCGTTCTGCAGGAACGCCTCGGCAATGGCATGGCCCAGACCACTGGTGCCGCCGGTGATCAGCGCAATGCGGCCCGCAGGTTCAAAAAGATTTTTCATAGATCCTTCCATAAGCGGAACCTCCTATTTTCAGAAAAAGGCTTCCCCCACAGGGGGGAAGCCTTAGGTGTTCGGTTGTGCCGGATCAGCGGGTGAAGCCGGGCAGGCCCTCGATGGCGTAAACGCGCACGGGGCAGGAATCCAGACCGATGATGGGCATCGGGGTGTAGCTGATGAAGAAGGTATCGCTCTTCAGCTGATCCAGATTCTGCAGCACTTCCAGGAAGGTGCAGTTTTGCGCCATCAGGATGTCATGGAAGGGCTTGACGTTGGCCACGTCGCCCTCGATGGCAACGCCGTCACCGAAGCCGACGCACTGGACCTTGTGGTCCGCCAGCCACTGGGCGCAGTCAGCACCGACCTGCAGACGATGGTCGGTGGGGCCGCCGGTCAGGCTGGTGAAGGGCGGGATCTGGTGGGGGCTGTCCAGAATGACGGTGTCACCGGGCTGGATGCGATCGCCAATAGCGGCTTCCAGATCGGCGCCGGTGATCTGGTGATCTTCCGGCAGGTCCAGCATCTGGTAGATGCCGCGGCCCATGAACTGGGACAGGGGCAGTTCCGCCACGCTGGGCCAGTTGTTGTCATGATGGTAGGGGCATTCGCAGTGGGTGCCCAGATGGCTGCCGATATCCACGTTGGTGTGGAAGTCAGGCACATCACCACCGGTGTTGAAACGCCACAGGTTGCAGCGGCGGCTCTCGGTGCTGGGATCGATGACCTTGGTCAGGTCGATGATGCGCAGACCGTCCTTTTCATAGACTTTCGGGGGCAGCTGATCCATGGGAACGGTTTTCGGTTTGCCCGCAACCCAATCGTAAGTGAGCTCAGCCATAGGGAAAATCCTCCTTTTAAAATAGTATGTTTTATCTTCCAGACAGGCTCTGGTTCAACCTGCCTTGAAGTACACCGGGGAACTTAGGCTTTGGAACGGCCTTCCATCGCGTGGATCAAGCCCACCAAGAACTCGTGGCTGGGGGTGGGCACGCCGCCCTTCTGGCCGGCGCGGACCACGCTGCCGCTGATGGTATCCACCTCGCTGCGGCGTCCATCCCGCAGGTCGGCATAAATGCTGGTCAGGCCGTTGGGGGAGTTGTCGCACACCGCCTTGACCTCGGCCACCTTTTCGTCGTAATCAAAGTCCATACCCAGACCGGCGGCAGCGTCCACGGCCTCACGGATCAGGGTGCAGCACAGCTTCCAAGCGTACTCGTTGGAGGAGATATAGCCCAGCGGCACCTGCAAAGCGCCGGTCAGCGCGCTGGCCGAAACGTTGGTGAACAGCTTGTTCCAGATCATCTTCTGCACGCCGTCCGACACGTCGGCATCCAGCCCGCAGGCGGTGAAAGCGTCGGCAAACTTCTGCAGGCGGGTCACATCGCCCACCACGCAGCCCATGTGGGTCATGCCGCTGCCGCCGTGCTTGGTCACGCCCAGACCCGCCACGCTGGCGTTGTGCTGGGTGGTGCCGATGATGATGTTCTCCTGCGGGACAAACTTGCCCAGCATATCCTCGTGGCCGCTGCCGTTCTGCAGGGTCATCAGATAGGTGTTGGGGCCGATGATCCCTTTGTTATTGTTCAGGGCACTCTCGCTGAACATCGCCTTGACAAACACAATGATCAGGTCCACAGGGGCCATGCCTTCGGTGGACAAAACGGCGTTGGGGTGATAGACGGCGCTGGAACCGTCCGGCTCCTCCACGACCAAGCCCTCGTTGTGAACCTTTTCCACCAAAGCGGGGTTCACATCGATGACGGTCACTTCGTTGTTGCGGCTCAGGTACGAGCTGAACAGCCCGCCCATCGCCCCGGCGCCCAGAACTGCGATTTTCATACGTTTGTGCTCCTTCCGAAATCCGTTACGATTTGCTTTCTATGCGCGCAGAACCCTGTGCGCCGTCCGCGCGGCAGAGTTCGGGTTGCCTTACCTGACGTTTCTCAAAAAAGCTGGGGTGGCGGTATTCCGATTCCTCCAGCAGGGGTTTCAAAAGATCAAATTCTGCGTCCAAAGCGTCCACGGCGGCCTCGTGGTCATGGGCCTCCAGCGCTTTCACCAGATCGGCGTGGCGGTTGACGATGTATTTCCACATCCGGGGGTCCTCCAACATGCGCAGCATGCGGTACAGGTCCCCGCCGGTGGAGTTCATGGCGGCCAGAACCGGCAGCCGGTTGGCCAGACGGAACAATTCTGCCAAAAACTCGTGCTCCAACCGGGGCATGCGCAGCAGCGAACCGATGCGCAGCGCTTCGTACTGATGGTCCACACAGCGCTGCAGCCGTTCATAGGAGTCAGGACGGTTGTTGTACAATTCGCCCAAAACCGCCACGCAGGTGGTGCGGTACATCCAGATCAACTGCAAGATGGCGTCGGAATCCAGCGGCGGCACCACCGCGCCCCGGGGAACGGGACGCAGCATTCTTTCCCGCACCAAGCGGGAGAAGGTATCATGCACAGGGGTGCGGCTGACCTGCAAGGCCTGTGCCACATCGGTCTCCACCAATTTTTCGCCGGGACGCAGCAGCATTTCCCGGATATACATAGAAAGCACCCGGTAAACAAAGGACCGGGCGGACTCTTCGGGCGCACGCACAGAACGAACGGTAGTAAACATGTGCGGCGCTCCTTTCTTTTTGTACTTTATATAATATAGTAGTAGACGGTGGGACCTTTCTCCAGTTTCTGGGAAGAAAAAACAGAAAATCTGTGGAAAATACCAAGGCCAATCCCTTGTATGCACCGACCGTTTAGGCACACCAGTGCGGCCGTCCTTGGTCATTTGACCGGAAAAGGACAGCGTTCGACTATAGTATACCGCAAAGAAAAGGGAATTGCAAGACTGACTTGTATGCCAAAAATGTTGAAAACTTGTTGTGAAATATGACGAAATGAACTGCCAATGACAGCAAAATAAAGAAAAAATGTCAAAAAAGGGGTTGCAAAACCCCCGCGTTCGTGCTATGGTAATTTCAGACCCGGCGGCACTGGCATGCGCAGACTTGTATGCAATGAGCGCCGGAAAGTTTCTGCCGCTGAAAAGCGAGGTGTCCCCAGCATGGTGCAGGAGCCCGTCAGTACCGAACTGTACAGCCGTGACGCGGTTTACCGGCAGCTGCGGCAGCAGATCATCGATTTTACGCTGCTGCCCGGGGAGTTTTTGAGCGAGAATACGCTGGCGGCCCAAATGCATACCAGCCGCACGCCCGTGCGGGAGGCGATTGCCCGGCTTGCCTGTGAGCACTGTGTGGAAGTTTTCCCCCAGCGCGGCACGCAGGTGAGCCGTATTTCCATGGAACTGGTACGGCAAGCGGTGTTTTTCCGTGTGGTGTTGGAGCGGGACGTGCTGGAGCAGCTTTGCAAGCCCGGCCTGACCGACGAACAACTGGAAGAACTGGAACAAAGCTTGTCTTTGCAGCGTGCCTACTACGCCGCGAAGAAGTCCGACCGGCTTCTGGAAGAAGATACCCGGATGCACCAACTGTTCTACCGCTATTGCGGGCGGGAACGGGCATGGGAAGCCTTCGCCTGTATCAACTGCGATATGCTGCGCATCCGTTATTTGCAAATCATGACCTACAGCTACCAAGCACACATGGTGTCGGTACGCAGTTGGGAAAACCACCTCACCGAACATCGCTTGATTCTGGACGCGTTGCGCCGCCGCGATTACGAAGCGCTGCGTTTTACCGCCCAGCAACATATAGTCTCCATCGAGCAGGACGGCGATCATTTGCGCCGGATCTACCCGCAATATTTTGGAGAATGATTCTTTTGCTATTGAACGGTACCGTCTTACCGCGGGACCGGAGAAGGCAGCGGCCCTTGTGCCGCAGTTTTCCTGTTTGATAGACCTATTTTATACGGAAAGGAAGTGAAATCCTACTCGTCCCTCTGGTTTACTTATTCGGTTTGCCACTGCTAAAGGAGAATCATTTTACAACAGAAAGGGGTATTTACCTTGGAGATCGTAGTTGGCATTTTGCTGCTCCTCACGTTCTTCGGCCTCGCATACTACTGCATTAAGGGCCACAACCTGATGATCGGTTTCTTGGTCATCACCATTGTCTGGACGGTGCTGTCCTTCTTGGGCGCCGCCTTTGCTTCGCCGGAATTTCTGGCCAGCACGGCGTTCTACAAAGATGGAGAACCGCTTCCCATCATTAACATTCTGAACGCTATTTATCAGACTGCTCCCGAAGGCTGGGGCACCACGCTGGTCAACGTCTGCTGGGGCGCTTGGTTCGGCCGCGTCCTGATGGAGACCGGTATCGCCTCCACCTTGATCCGTAAGACCGTTGAGCTGGGCGGCGACCGTCCCATGGTTACCATCGCTCTGCTGAACGTTGTTACCGCTGTTATCTTCACCGCCATGACCGGTGCCGGCCCCGTTATCGCCATCGGCGTTATCGTCCTGCCCATCATGATGTCCCTCGGTGTACCCAAGGCCATTGCCATGTTCAGCTTCATGGAGTCCGTGGCTGCCGGTATCTACCTCAACCCCGTCAACTTCGCGCAGTACCGCGCGTTCTTCATCGGTACTGAAGAGCTGCCTGAGTTCACCCTCGGCTGGTACGCCGGCAAGTGGGGCTATGCAGCCGTCGTTATCTCTGTGGTCGTCTGCACCGTGCTGTCCGGCATCTTCCTGAGCCGCAGCAAGGGCAGCCATGCTTGGGCCGCCCAGACCCGTGGCGCTTCCGAGCAGAAGGATGCTCCCATCTACACCCTGATCCTGCCCATCGTTCCCGTTGTGCTGAAGATTTGGCTGGACTTCTCCGTTATCGGCGGCTTCGTCATCGCTGGTTTCTTGGCGTTGTTCCTCTGCGGCAAGATGAAGGGCACCTTCAAAGAGAACTGCCAGTTGGTCAACAAGCTGTACTATGACGGCGTGGTCGACACCGCTCCGCTGGTTGGCTTCTTGCTCACCCTGCCCATGTTCAACACCGTTGCCAACTACGCTTCTCCCTTCTTCAAGGCCGTTCTGGGCCCTGTCATGCCGAAGAGCGAGCTGGTCGTCTGCATCCTGTTCGCCGTCCTGCTGGGTCTGGGCCTGTTCCGTGGCCCCATGACGCTGGTCGGCTGTGGCGCTGCCACCTTGGGCGTGCTGCGCGGTGTTGCGTCCTTCTCCATCCCGTTCCTGTACTGCGTGTTTGCGATCCCCACCATCACCGTGAACATCGGTTCCTGCATCACCCAGTCCTGGGTTGCTTGGGGCCTCGCTTACACCAAGGTCGAGTCTAAGGACTACCTGAAGCTGTCCATTCCTTGCGCATACATTTCCGGTATCCTGCTGTATGTGCTGACCTTCGTGACTGTGTCCGGTCTGGGCGCCGAGTGGTTCGTCTAATCGCATCCACAGGATTTGCCTAAAAACAAGGTGCCGCTGCCAACAGGCGGCGGCACTTCTTTATCAAAAGCAGAAGGCTTGCACGGCAGGCCTGTATCATAACCGAATCGTAAACCAGTAGAGACGGGGATTTTACCTTCCCCTGAAAGATTAGGAGGAAAAACAATGGCAGAGCATCGCGCCGTTCGTATGGGCATCGACGTCGGCGGCACTTACACCAAGTGCGTCGCTATGGACAACGTGACCCACGAGATCATCGGCAAAAACGAAGTCAAGACGACCCACGACGACAAAGCCGGCGTAGCCGCCGGTGTTGTGCAGTCCTTCAAGAACTGCATGGCCGAAAACGGCATCTCGCCCGAAGACGTGGTCTTCGTGGCCCACTCCACCACGCAGGCTACCAACGCCTTCATCGAAGGCGACGTGGCGCCTGTCGGCGTCATCGGCGTGGCTGGCGGCGGCTTGGAAGGCTTCCTGGCCAAGCCCCAGCTGACCCTGAAGGACATCGTTCTGGACGAGAAGGTGGGTCGTAAGATCCCCGTCTACAACGAGTTCATCAAGAAGAAGCAGCTCAACGACGACACCATCACCGCCGCCATTAAGAACCTGCTGGGCAAGGGCGCCAAGGTTATCGTGGCTTCCATGGCCTTCGGCGTGGATGACATGACCGCTGAGGTGAAGATCCATGATCTGGCCGAGCAGCAGGGCCTGCCGGTCTCCATGGCTTCCGACATCACCAAGCTGCACGGCCTGACCCGCCGTACCCGCACTGCGGCGATCAACGCTTCCATTCTGCCCAAGATGATGGCCACCGCCAACGCCACCGAGTCCTCGGTTCGCAGCGCGGGTGTTACCGTTCCCCTGATGATCATGCGCGGCGACGGCGGCGTTATGGAAATCAGCGAGATGCGTAAGCGCCCCATCCTGACGGCTCTGTCCGGCCCGGCTGCTTCCGTTATGGGCTCCCTGATGTATCTGCGTGCCTCCAACGCTATCTACTTCGAAGTCGGCGGCACCACCACCAACATCGGTGTTATCAAGAACGGCCGTCCCGGCGTTGACTACGCCAAGATCGGCGGTCACGACACCTACATCAACTCGCTGGACGTCCGCATTCTGGGCTGCGCCGGCGGTTCCATGGTCCGTATCAACGACCATGGCGTTGAGGACGTTGGCCCTCGTTCTGCCCACATCGCAGGCTGCGAGTACGCCTGCTTCACCCCCGAGGAAGAGATCGATGCCGGCCCGCTGACCATCGAGATGCTCAGCCCCAAGCCGGGTGACCCCTCCGACTATGTGGCCATCCGTCTGGCCAGCGGCAAGCGGATCTGCTTCACCAACACCGATGCGGCCAACGTGCTGGGCTTGATCGAGCCCCAGTACTTCGCCCACGGCAACGCCAGCGCGGCCCGCAAGTGCATGCAGCCTGTGGCCGACAAGCTGGGCATCACCGTCGAAGAGCTGGCTACCCAGATCCTCGACAAGGACTTCGAGAAGGTCAACGACTGCATCAACGCGCTGGCTGAGAAGTATCAGCTGGACCACGATGCCATGAAGCTGGTTGGCTGCGGCGGCGGTGCTGCCTCTCTGGTGCCGTACTGCGCCAAGAAGATGGGCCTGCAGTACTCCATCCCCGAGAACGCCGAGGTTATTTCCTCCATCGGCGTTGCGCTGTCCATGGTCCGTGACGTGGTGGAACGTGTTATCCCCAACCCCACGCAGGAAGACATTAAGGAACTGAAGAAGGAGGCCATCGACGCCGCCATCAGCTCCGGCGCTTCCCCCGACACCGTGGAAGTCCACATCGAAATCGACAGCCAGACCGGTAAGGTTACTGCCATTGCCACCGGTTCTACCGAGGTCAAGACCACTGACCTGCTGAAGGAGTGCGACGAGGCCGAGGCTGAGCAGCTGGCGAAGGAAGACTTCGGCCAGAAAGTCAGCAATGTGCATCTGGTCGAAAAGACCGATAAGTTCTATGTCTACGCCGGCGAGATGGGTGATCGTCATCCGGTGCGTATCGTGGACAAGAAGGGCTTCATCAAGGTCCAGTGCTCCGACGCGCAGGCCGTCAAGGTCAAGGTTGCCGACTATCAGGAGAGTGTTAAGGATCTGTGGGAGAAGCTGGCGGTCTTTAAGACCGATACGGTGCTGCGTCCTGACTACTTTGTCTGCGTTGGCCCCCGTGTCTGCGACTACTCCGCCGTGGATCTGGAGCACGTCATGCTGCTGATGGATCTGGATATTGGTGACCGTGAACCCGATGAGGAGATCATCGTGGTGGGTGCCATCAACGACGTCCGCTGATCCGATAACCACACAAACACAAGACGGCTCCGCGCAAGCGGGGCCGTTTTTGGGAAAGAAAGAGAATTTTGCCATGACCAAGGAAC
>NZ_CALADU010000248.1 GCF_937890665.1 uncultured Subdoligranulum sp. | reverse complement strand
CGCACCCAGATCTCGGCCACGAAGGAAGCCTTCACCAAGGTGGAGGGCATTGCCAAGAACAGCTACACCATTCAGGGGTTGCCCAACAACACGACCTATGAAGTGTATGTCACCGGCGTCAACGAACTGGGCGAAGGCCCTGCCTCGCTGACCTCCACCGCCACCACGGCCAATGTGACCCCCGTGAAGCTGCCGAACTATCAGCTCATCAACACGCCGGAGTCGGCAGGACAGGTGACGGCACACATTGAATCCGCCACCCATGAAGCCGGCTATATGACGGATAGCCCGTTGGACAGCGGCAAATCGGCGCTGGGTGTGGTGGACAATGACTACGCCTCTTGGTACGGTCTCAACGACTGGGATGACGGCGCAGCTTACCCGGACAACGGCGGCGTGCGGGTCACCTTTGACGGGACCTACCGGATCGGCAGCATCGCGTTGGCGCAGGCCGAAGACCGTGGGTATTACAGCCATGTCCGCCTGTACGCTATGGGCGAAAACGGCAAGGAATATCAGGTGCCCGGCGTCACCATCGCCAAACACAGCGACGGCAGCCGCAGCTACTACACCATTAAGATCCCCGGCGGTGTGAGCACCAATTCTCTGCGGGTTTGCGTGGGCTATCTGTACGATGCCTGTCCCGTTACCATTGCAGAGCTGCGGTTCTATGCTTACGACAGCTTGGAAGACGATATTTTGGCCCTCTATGCGGATGATTTGCATCTGACGCTGCAGCCCGAGGTGGATGAAAAGACTATTGAAGCGCTGCAGACCCGTCTGGATACGCCGGATGCGGCCAGCGGAGAGCTGCATCCCGAGCGGGAGGCCCTGCAGCGCGAGCTGGATAATGCCCGCGGCCTGCTGGAGGCTTCGTTGAGCGATGCTGTGCAGGTACATACCACCATCACCGCACAAAAGGACGGCCATTTGGGCTTCACCGGCCTGAATGCTTGGCAGCCTCTGGGCGTAACGGCCTATGCCGGCGAGGAATTGGTGATCTACGTAGGCAGCAATCAGGGAACCACCGGTTCCAGCACCTCGCTGCAGTTGGTGGCCACCCAGTATAACTCGGAATGGGGTCAGGTGGTTTCTAAGCCCATTCCGCTGAAGGTGGGCCGCAACGAGATCATGGTCCCCGAACTGGTCAGCTTTGACGCCGAACACGGCGGTGCCCTCTATGTGCAGTACACCGGCAAGAACAGCGCCGACGAATATGCGGTGCGGGTCAGCGGCGGCGTACAGATCCCCACGTTGGATCTCTACGGCATCGACGATGCCGCCGAGCGCAAGGCGCGGGTTACCGCCTACGTGGAAGCGTTGGAAAACTACGCCGCTGCGCTGGAAAGCAACCACAGCGCTCTGCATGACGGTCACGGTGCTTATGATGCACAGACCTGCATCCTGAACACGACCGATGTGATGCTGGATCAGATGCTCTACTCGGTGCCGGTGACCCAGTTGTTGGCGGGTCTGGGCGGTTCTTCCACCAGTCAGCGAGCCGAAACGCTGCTGGCCTCGGTGGACGCGATGGACCAGATGATGCTGCTCTTCTACCAGCACAAGGGTCTGACCGATCTGGCAGGGGCGGGGGACCGCAACCGTCTGCCTTCCCAGCATCTGAATATCCGCTATATGCGGATGTTTGCCGGTGCCTTTATGTATGCGGCAAGCAACCACATCGGCATTGGCTGGGATTCCGTCACCGGTCTGGCTACGGGCAATTCCGTGGTTCTGGGCGACGACGGCAGCTACCAGAGCGGCAACTACTTCGGCTGGGGCATTGCCCACGAGATTGGTCATAACATCAATCAGGGCAACTACGCTGTGGCGGAAGTCACCAACAACTATTTCTCGCAAATCTCCCAGATCCATGAGGGTCTGCGCTTCGGCTACGATGCCGTCTATGAGAAGGTGACCAGCGGTACCACAGGCCATGCCGGCGACGTATTTACCCAGTTGGGTATGTACTGGCAGTTGCACCTTGCCTACGACACCGGTTATGAATATGAACTTTACGATTCCTACGAGGAATTGTTCCAGAGCCGCTTCTATGCCCGTGTGGACACCTATTCCCGTACTCCGGCGCAGGCTCCCGCGCCCCATGGCGTGGCGCTGACGCTGAGCGGCGATGCGGACCAAAACTTTATGCGGTTGGCTTCTGCGGCGGCGGAAAAAGACTTGACCGACTTCTTTGTGCGCTGGGGTATGACCCCCGACGCCACCACGGCGGCCTATCTGGCCCAGTTAGAGCCGGAGACCCGTGCTCTCTACTATGGCGATGATGCCTCTCGGGATTACCGTTTTGCTCACGAGGAGAGTGCCTCCTTCGCGGGGCAGGCGGTGCTGACCGAAGAGAACACCGCTGTGGTGGACGAAAAGACGCCCAATCAGGTCAACCTGACTTTGGCATCCGATGCGGAACCCGGTCTGCTGCTGGGCTACGAGATCGCCCGCGTGACCTATGAGAATGGCCAGCCTCGTACCGAGGTGGTGGGCTTTACCACCGACGGTCACTACACCGATACGGTGACCACCGTCAACAACCGCACGGTGGCCTACCAGATTACGGCGGTGGACCAGTTCTTGAACCGGTCCCAGACCCTGACGCTGCCCGCGGTGAAGATCAGCCACGATGGCAGCTACGACAAATCTCTCTGGACGGCGACGACCAATATGGTGTCCGAACAGGATACGACCCATGATGCGGACGACCATGACCCCTGTGATCCGGAACCGGTGTCTGCCATTGCGCAGGTGATCGACAACGACAAGGGCACGACCTACACCGGCAAGGCGCAGCAGGGCGAGGCGGTCATTACGCTGAACTTCCATAAATCGCTGGCGGCCACCGGCTTCAAGTATACCGTTGCCTCCGGCACCCCCATTCAGGACTACGAGATCCAGATCACCACCGACGGCAGCCAGTGGAAAACGCTGGCCACCGGTACCTTCTCTGACGAGGAGGTGCAAACGGTCTACTTCCGCAATGAGCAAAACGACCCGTGGGCCTGCACGTATGATGCCACGCAGCTGCGTCTGATCGTTAAGGCGCCTGTGGGCAGTGAAATCTCGATCACCGAACTGGATGTGCTGGGGCCCACCGGTGACAATGTGTCCTTGCTGGAAAACGGCATCGGCACGCTGGAGAAGGAATTCGTCTACGAGGAATCCTCCGGCGCGGCGATCCCCGCAGGTTCGCTGGTCTTTACCGGCAGCTACAAGGGCAATCCTGCCTACAACGTGGTGCTGCTGTATGACCAGAATGGTGCCATCGTGGGCGGTCTGGATGCCGAGGACAATATCGTGGCCCACCAGATCATTCTGGCTCCCGATCCCCAGCAGGGCGAATTGGGCGAAGTCAGCGAAGGCTACTGGGTCTACTGGATCGAGCCTGACAACCTTACTTCCATGACGCTGCCGGAAACGGTGCGGGTGGAATTGTACCGGGTAGACAACGCTACCACCAACGAGGGGCAGCGCCTGACCAGCGATACGCTGGCCGTACCTATGCCGGAATCCCTGCCGTCCTTGACGCTGGGCGGCACCGATTGATACGATAGAGAAGGAGACGATCATGAAAAAAATCCTAGCCACCATGTTGTTGGGGCTGGCGCTGGGCGTGGCAGCACTGCCTGTTTCGGCACAGGGCGTTGACGGCGCGGTGACGATGACGGCTCAAAATGACGGCGCGGCCGTCAGCCTGAGCTTGCCGCAGGAGGAGGCGCGGGGCATTACGGCCCTCCGGCTGAGTTTTGCGGTGGAAGGTGACGAGATCCACAACGCAACCTTTCAGTTTGCGGAGGGGCTGGACAGCAGTGTAAAGCGTGCCCGCTATGACGCCGACAGCGGTCGGCTGCATGTATACCTTGCGGGCCGCACCGAACTGCTGCCGGACGGGCAAGCCGCTTTGGGACAGATCCAGTTGGATGCCCCCGAGGGAAGCACGGTATCGCTGCAGGTGGTGGAAGATTCCCTGCAGTTGGTCAACGGCAGCTTCAGCCAGACGGCCGACGTTACCACTTCGGGCGAGGCGGTCAGTGTAACGGTGGGCGGTGAAAACCAGAAACCGGAAACCACCACACCGCCTTCTTCGGGGAACGGTTCTTCCGGCTCCAACGGCAGCCAGCAGGGTACCCAGAATACCCAGACGGCGGCCGGCACGCCGACACCCACTCCGGCGGTGGATCAGCAGTCCACGCAGGTAGTGGATACGGTGGTGCTGTACAACGGTCAGAGCAACACCGGCTCCACCGGTACGGGCGGAAATAAAACCCCCAGCGGCACCCAGACGGGGGCGGAAACGGAATCCGATTCCCAGACTCCGGTGCAGACGATGGAACCGGCAGCTTCCGAAGAGCATCCCGCAGCAACCGCTGCGCCGGATGACGAAACGGATGCGGCAACGCCGGAACAGACAGCCACAGATGCAACTCACAACCTGCCCTTGACGGCAGCCCTTGTGGTAGCGGTGCTGGCGATTCTGGTGCTCATCGGCGTAGGGGGACTCCGCCTGCGCAATCGTTGATGGCATAATAGAAAAAAGGCCCGGGCGGCACAGCGTATGCTGTGCCGCCCGGGTTTTGCTGTAAGTAAGGGGACGGTTAGGCCGGGGGCGTGAAGAGCGCATCCACGGTCAACTGCAGCTCATGGGCCAGCCGAAAGGCCAACGATAGGGTGGGGTCGTATTTGTTATTTTCAATGGCATTGACCGTCTGCCGGGAGACCCCGCAGCGCTTGGCCAGATCTTCCTGCGACAGACCCAATTCCTTGCGCCGGCTGCGAATACAGTTTTCCATCTTAGCCTCCGTGCCGCTTCTTGTAGAAGAGAAGCGCTGCAAAATAGAGGACGGCGGCGGTTTCCAGTTGGATGAAAGGGTTGGCGGTCATGGGCTGCGCCTGCACAAGGTTGGTGACGATGTCCAGCACCTTGCCGGCCATGGTGGTCAATAGGGTGAAGGCGCTGGCCTTCCATACAATGACCTGATTGCGCTCGTCCCCCGGTACCAGCAGAGAAACCAGCATGAAAATATCCAAAGCGGGGAATAAAATAAAGAGGATTCCCATAAACAGTAAGGCCCCGATCGACATATTGCTGCACTCCTTGTATTATAGAGTAGTAGTTATTAGAGCCCCTCTCCAAGGGCTGTGCTAC
>NZ_CALADU010000247.1 GCF_937890665.1 uncultured Subdoligranulum sp. | reverse complement strand
ATCATTATCTTTGTGGATAACTGCTATGGCGAGCTTACCCAGATGAAGGAACCCTGCCAGGCAGGGGCCGATCTGGTGGTGGGCAGCCTGATCAAAAACCCCGGCGGCGGCATTGCCCCCACCGGCGGCTATATCGCAGGCCGGGCGGATCTGGTGGAGCAGTGTGCCTACCGCCTCAATGCGCCGGGTCTGGGCAAGGAGCTGGGCTGTACCCTGGAGACCCCGCGGGATATGTACCTGGGCTTCTACTATGCGCCGGGCGTGGTGTGCGAGGCCATCAAGACCGCTATTTACGCACAGTGCCTGCTGGAGCTGCTGGGCAAGAACCCCATTCCCCGTTACTGCGAGGACCATAACGACATCGTTACCTGCTTTGATGCCGGTACGGCTGAAGCGCTGGTGGGCTTCTGCCGGGGCGTACAGGCAGCCAGCCCGGTGGACAGTTACGCTGCACCGGAACCCTGCCCGGAGCCGGGTTATACCGACGAGGTGATCATGGCCAGCGGAAGCTTTACCCAGGGCAGCACCATTGAGCTGTCCTGTGACGGCCCCCTGCGTGCACCCTACACCTGCTATCTGCAGGGCGGATTGAACTTTGCTGCCAGCCGCGCCGGTGTGCTGCTGGCTGTGCAGAATGCGTATTTTGCTCAATAATAACCATTTCGCCCCTGGCTTTTGGCCAGGGGCTTTCTGCTGCGCAAAATTTGCAGCGCGGATTTTTGGCAGGACTGGATGTGGAATAAAAGGGCAAAGTATGTTATTATAAAGAAAGATACGTGAATTTCTTGTAAATTTGCCGGGACAAGGTCCACTTTTCGGGTCATGCCCCAGGCTGCAGGAAGAATGAAAGGAACGCTGCCTCCCCACAGGGGGGCAGGCCGGAGCAGGGGGGCTTTGGCAGACCTGCTTGCGGCCAATGCAGAAAGGAGCAGCTATGCAGGTAGGAGAAGCCGAAAAGGTCAAGTTCAGTCTGTTCAAAAACCGCTTTGTTTTTGCGTGCGGTCAAAATGGGCTTACGCTGGAAAAGGTGGGGGGAGGGATCTGCCTGTACGCCACCGACCATACCCATCAGGAGATCTACTGCGCCATGCCCTTGGGGATGGAGCGGGAGTTCAAGGATGCGGCCTACTTTATCTATGCCCCCAACGAGCACCAGATGCTGCTGCGGGTCCATAAAGCGGTGATGCTTGTGGATTTTGAGGGGCACTGGTGTTCCACCAATGTGCCGGAGTTCCGGGTCTACGGCTCCAAACTTTGGGGACAGGAGTGTACCCGCCCCTGGACGCCGGAGCATACCCAGCTGTATAACGAAGCCGAGAAATGGCGCATCGCCGCCTCCAGCCAGGACTGAACGCTGCTTGACAGAATGAGGTGCAAACGATGAATCGGATCATGTATATCGGGGAGCATCCCAAGATCTACGATGTGCGGATGCACAAACATAAACACTGGGAGGCAGTGTACTGCACCGCCGGCGGCGGTGCCTTCCGCTTTGAAAATCAGCCCCCGATCCCATACAAGGAAGGGGATACGGTGGTGATCCCGCCCCAGATGGCGCATGCGAACTCTGGTACAGAGGGGTTCGCAAACATCCATATCATGCTGGACTCGCCCTCGTTTCCATACCAGGATGCTTTCCGTGTGGGGGACGAGGATGGCTGTCTTGCCAACGCCTTTGCACAGGTGCGGATGCATCATATGTCGGACCGTAAACGCCACGAACTGGTGCTGGCGGCGCTGGGAGAGCTGATCGCCAGCTATATCGTGGTGTTTCGCAGCAACATGGAATTTTCGGAGCCGGTGGCGCAGATCCGCACCAGCATCATGGAAAATTTTGAGGATTCGGACTATAAGCTGGATGAGTTCATCCACAGCCTGCCGTTCAGCTATGACTATCTGCGCAAGTTGTTCAAAAAAGAGGTGGGGGTCTCTCCGCTGGAGTACCTGACCAGTATGCGGATGAAAAATGCAGAGCGCCTGCTCACCTTGTGGACCACCGGCTACACCGTGACAGAGATCGCCCAGATGTGCGGGTATGACAATGCGCTGTATTTTTCCCGCGCATTCAAAAAATATTACGGCTGCGCACCCACTCAGTTCATGAAGGGTAAAACCGGGGTCTACCTCAATGTGCAGGACCGCACCGAGTTGGAAGCCAGTAAAGCTGCACGCTGAAAAAAATATTCAAACGAATGGAAAGGCCCCGGTGCACTTTGTAGCGCTGGGGCGTTTTTGACGAATTTTGCGGGTCGATTTTGTGGAATTTTTCGGTCATCTGCATATTTGTGATGAAAGATGGATTCAAAATATCCGTTTTGTGAATAAAAAGTAACGGATAGGGTATTCAAGTACGGTCCCAAGGGGGCTATACTAAAAACACAGCCGGACACTCCCCGCAAGCTGAAAGGCCCCTTAGGGCCGCAGCCTCCCTCTCTGTGCGATCGGGGGTGCGATCCGGCACAAGTCTCCGCAGGTCCGGTGCACAGCTGCCAAGGTGCGCCGGGGTGCAAACCGGTGAGAGACTGTGTATCACCCTTCTGAGAAAACGGCGGTGCAGCGGCGCTTTTGCGCCGCGCCGCCGTGCCAGAGGGCGCAGTGGTCGTCCTGCCGCAACAAGGCGGCTCGGAATATCAAACATCTTGCAAGCAGGAGGAGAACTAAAAATGGTCAGTATCTTGATTATTGGTCACGGACATTTCGCCACGGGCGCGCTCAGCGCTACCCGCCTGGTCGCAGGCGCCCCCAGCAACGTCTATGCGCTGGACTTCCCCGAGGGGATGAGTGCTGATGAGCTGAAGCAGCAGATGCAGCAGCTGATGAGCAGCATCGAGACCCCGGAGATCCTGGTCATGGCAGATCTGGCCGGCGGCACCCCTTTCCGCACGGCGGTGGAGCTGAAGATGATGCTGACCGACAAGCAGATCCGGGTGATGGCCGGCGCCAATATGCCCGCCCTGGTGGAGGCCGCTTTCTCCTCCGACAGCATGGACCTGGTGGAGCTGACCGAGGATGCCGTGCAGACCGGTGTGGAGGGCTTTGTGGATTGGGACGCTCAGTCCGAGGAGGAGTCCGAGCCGGAGTTTGAGGACGGTCTGTAAGCCGGGGGGTGCAAAATGATCAAGACCATTCATGTGGAGCCGATCAAAAACCGGGACAAATACCTGTCAACCCCGATGCTGACCAAAGCCGAAGTGGAAAAGGCCATGGATCATGTGGTGGCCCAGACCCGGCTGAATATGGAGTATTTCGGCACCAAGTTTCCTTGGTCTGCCACCAAAGGCCAGAAATATCCCATCATCGAGAACATTGAGTGGACCGATGGTTTCTGGACGGGCCTTCTGTGGCTGTGCTATGAGTACACCGGGGACGAGGCGTTCCGCCAGCGTGCAGAGCAGAACATCGACTCGTTCCTGCATCGCGTAGAGAACCGCATCGAGCTGGACCACCACGATCTGGGCTTCCTGTATTCCATCTCCTGCGTGGCAGGGTATAAGCTCATCGGCTCCGAGAAGGGCAAGCGGGCTGGTATCCTGGCTGCGGACAAGCTGATGGAGCGGTACAATGCACGGGACGGCTTTATCCAGGCCTGGGGTGCAGTGGGTGCAAAGGACAACTACCGCCTGATCATCGACTGCTTCATGAACATCCCGCTGCTGTACTGGGCCACCCAGGTCACGGGCGACCAGAAGTACGCCGATGCAGCCGACCATCACTTTGAAAAAGCTGCAAACTATGTGATCCGGGACGACGCTTCGGCGTTCCATACCTACTACTTCGATGCGGAGACCGGCGAGCCGCTGCGGGGCGCTACCCGTCAGGGCTACAGCGATGATTCTGCCTGGGCACGCGGCCAGGCATGGGGTATCTACGGCATCCCGCTCAACTACCGGGAGAATCACAACCCTGCTTCGGTCAACCTGTTTGAAGGCATGACCAACTACTTCCTCAACCGCCTGCCGGAAGACGATGTCTGCTACTGGGATCTGATCTTTGGCGACGGCTCCGGCCAGTCCCGTGACTCTTCGGCGGCTGCGATCGTCGTCTGCGGTATGCTGGAAATGGGCAAGTACCTGCCGGAGCTGCATCCGGACAAGGTCACCTATCAGCACGCCTGCCACCGCATCCTGCGCAGCTTGATCGAAAATTATCAGGGCACCGATGCCCAGCCCGGCAGCCCGGTGCTGTACCACGGCGTTTACTCCTGGCACAGCGGCAAGGGTGTGGACGAGGGCAACATCTGGGGCGACTACTACTATATGGAGGCGCTGCTGCGCTTCTACAAGGATTGGAATCTGTACTGGTAAGCGCCAGTACCGGTCAATAAAGTCATAAGTTAAGGAGGAAACCAAGTATGCCGAACATTGTTGCATTCCGTATTGACGAGCGGCTCATCCATGGCCAGGGTCAGATCTGGATCAAGGCTCTTGGCGCAAACACTGTGATCGTAGCCAACGATGCTGCCAGCGAAGATCCCATCCAGCAGCAGCTGATGAAGGCTGTGGTCCCCAAGACCATTGCGATGCGCTTCTTCTCGGTGCAGAAGACCTGTGATCTGATCCACAAGGCTTCTCCCAAGCAGGTGATCTTCATCGTCTGCAAGACCCCCGAGGATGCGCTGCGTCTGGTAGCAGGCGGTGTGCCTGTAAAGGAGATCAACGTGGGCAACATCCACCGCGCACCCGGCAAGGAGGAGATCAGCAAGTTTATCGCTCTGGGACCGGAGGACAAGGCTGCTCTGCGCGAGCTGCGTGATACCTACGGCATCACCTTCAACACCAAAGCAACGGCCACCGGCGA
>NZ_CALADU010000246.1 GCF_937890665.1 uncultured Subdoligranulum sp. | reverse complement strand
CGCGGCCTGCAATGGCCGCGCTTTTTGTTGTATGCTACGCGGCGTTTTCCGGCTGTCCCGCGGGATGACCGGCAGCCGCTTATTTTTTGCCATAGGGGAGGAAACCTGTTTATGCAATCTCGTCGTTTGATCTTGGTGCTGGACGGCCAAGGGGGCGGCATGGGCACCCAGCTCATCAAGATGCTGGCCCCTGCGCTGCCCGCCGACTGCGACCTACTGGCCGTGGGTACCAACGTCCTTGCCACCAACGCCATGCTCAAGGCGGGGGCATCCCACGGCGCTACCGGCGAAAACGCCGTGGTCTACAATGCCTCCCGCGCCGACCTGATTCTGGGCCCCATCGGCATGATCTTGGCCAACGGCATTCTGGGGGAGGTATCCCCCAAGATGGCGTCGGCGGTCTCCGGCGCGGC
Source organism: uncultured Subdoligranulum sp. (assembly GCF_937890665.1). The sequence continues at coordinate 2,137 of NZ_CALADU010000246.1, read as the reverse complement.
GGCGGAAAAGATCTTGATCCCGTCCTCCCACTGCGGTGTGCAGGTGGCCGGCACGCAGGACTGCCGGCTGGAAGAATACCTGCAAAGCGCGGTGGCGCTGGCGCTGCGGGCGCTGGGCCAATGAGCGCCGCCCTGTATGAGGCCGCTGCCCCGGTGCTGGTCGCCGCCCGGCGGTTGGCGGCAGGGCAGAACCCGGCGCTGCTGGCCATCGATGGCCGGTGCGGCAGCGGTAAATCCACACTGGGGGCGTGGTTGGCCGAACAACTGCCCTGTCACCTCGTTCATATGGACGACTTTTACCTGCCGGTGAACCGCCGCCGCCCCGATTTGGCGCAGCACCCCGGCGCCAACATGGACTTTGCCCGGCTGCGCACCGAGGTGCTGACCCCGCTGCTGGCCGGTCAACCCGCCCAGTACCGGGCCTATGTCTGCCGTCTGGGCGCCCTGCGGGACCCAGTGGCGCTGCCGCCCCGGTCTTTGGTGGTGGTGGAGGGCAGCTACGCCCTACACCCCCAACTGGATGTGCCCTTTGCCTGCAAGGTGTTTTTGACCTGCACGCCGGACTGCCAGCGGCAGCGGCTGCAAGCCCGGGAAGGGGACCGCTTTGCGGACTTTGCCCGGCGGTGGATCCCCTTGGAAGAGGGGTATCTGGCCGCCCAACACCCCGAACGGCACTGCGATTTTGTGCTGGACACCACCCTCTGGACGGTGTAAAATAGAAACCGGTTCCTTTGAGAAAAGCCAGGAAGGCAACGGCAGCCCAGAAGGGCTGCGCCGGAACACTTTTTGATGAGGAGAGATCATTCCTATGCAAACCCGCGAAAAAACCTACAAACTGGTACTGTCCGCGCTGTTTTTGGCGCTTTGCTTGGTGCTGCCCATCATCACCGGCGGCATCCCGACCATCGGCAATATGCTGCTGCCCATGCACATCCCTGTGCTGCTCTGCGGCCTGATCTGCGGCTGGCAGTACGGTTTGGTCATCGGCTTTGTGGCCCCGCTGCTGCGGTCGGTGCTCTTCGGTATGCCCCCCATGTACCCCGTGGCGCTGGCCATGGCCTTTGAGCTGGCCGCCTACGGCCTGATCATCGGGTTGGTCTATGCCGCCGTACACAAGCGCGGTCTGGCTGCGCTGTACATCAGCCTGCTCACGGCTATGATCGGCGGACGTCTGGTTTGGGGCGTGGCCGAGATCCTGCTGCTGGGTCTGGCCGGAAACGCCTTTACCTTTCAGGCGTTCCTGTCCGGCGCGCTGCTCACCGCGGTGCCCGGCATTCTGCTGCAGTTGGTGCTGATCCCCGCCGTGATGGTCGCCTTGGACCGCACCGGCGTGGTAAAATTCCAGCGCGCCGAAAGCTGACACACACCCCATTATCATTTTTCACAACAAGCCGCGCAGGAAGCGCGGCGTTTTTTGTGGGGGCCGCGCTTGTTATTTGCGCGGTGAATATGGTATACTGTAAACAAATTGTTACCATCGGAAGGAGGGGGACCCTATGGGGCTGATTTCTGCGATTCAAAACAAAACCGAACAAGCCCGTGCCCGGGAACGCATTCGCCCGCTGCTGGAAAGCCGGATGATGCGGGATATTTTGCTGGAGATCGGCCAGCGCGGCACCGAAAAGCTGGACCCCCAAAGCGTGCCGCTGGCCCAGCGCCCCCGTGCCGCCAAACTGGCTGCCGAATGCGGCACCGCCGGTCTGCACCAAAGCGTCATTCGGGAAGTGGTGCTGGATGAGGCGGGCATCACCCTGTATGCCGGCAACGACGAGATTCCCTTCCTCTACGCCGACTACAACTACGAAAACATCGAGGATACCGATTGCCTGCCCGCTGTGGCCCAGTATCTGGTCCAGCGGCTGCGGGGGTATTACAACATCAGCCGCACCTTCTACTCGGTGCCCAAGCACAACGGCCGCACCGTTACCGAAAAGACCAAGCAGGTCTTTATCCGCCGCCACCACGAGGATACCCCTTTCGACCCCCAGCCCACCCAGAAACAACACCTCTTCTGAGCTTTTGCGTTGACAGCGGGCCGCAGGTTTGCTATAATAAACTGTACGCTGCATCGGGCAACGAAGATGGAGCATTACTCAAGAGGTCGAAGAGGTCGCACTCGAAATGCGATAGGGCGTTA
>NZ_CALADU010000245.1 GCF_937890665.1 uncultured Subdoligranulum sp. | reverse complement strand
CCGAAGATAGTTGGCTGGAGACGGCCTGTGAAAATAGGTAGATGCCGGCTTCTCTTTTATATGGCCCGTTGGTCAAGCGGTTAAGACAGCGGCCTCTCACGCCGTTAACGTGGGTTCGATTCCCGCACGGGTCACCAAGAAGATACCTGCTCGTTGGAGCAGGTATTTTTCTTTTTATTTGTATGTTGGACTAAAAGAAAATGCCACCTACTCACTGAATGTAGGTGGCGTTTTTGTGTTTGGCCTGTATAAAGTTTGGTTAGGTTCAAGAGTTTCTATTTTTGGCTTGACTGCTTAAACGCTTTCGATTTTTATAGATAGCGAAACATAGGAGAAAAGATAGCAAGAACGGTACAGCATACGGCAAGCGCGCTAGCAAAATGCCCAAAGCGCTTACTTGTAAAATGGTTTTGCCATTGAGTTCCAAGCGGTAACTGTTCCATTCTTCGTGAGCAATTATGCGATATGTGCCTTGTTGCACAGTACGCCGCTGCTTCAATTCCCAAAGAGAATCCCCATATTCGGTGGACAAACGACAGGATTCTTGCCACTGCCCTGTAAGGAGATCGGCTGCAAAATAGGTATCGGCGCGGCTGAGGCAGATTATGAACTCTTTCCCAGCTATATCCATGGCCCAACTGCCCTCTGTTTCGAAAGCATATTGCTTCGTAGAACCGTCGGGAGCCACCAGTAAGATGCGGGAATGGGTATTTTCTTGATAAGCAACTGCCCAATATCCATCAGACGTTACAGCGAAGGAATTTGGAATATAAGGGAAATGCATCAAGTCGATTTCCGCTTTTTCGCTGCGCCAGTTGAGTTGTTCTAAATGGGAAGGCAGATTTTCCACTGAGGGCAGGACCATGGCACAAAGGGGAAGGAATAGACAAAGGACGCCAATCAGTGTGATGATGGTCTGAAGGCGACGCTTTCTCATGCAGCAGCCCTACCTTTCTATGGGGATACTTATAGTATACCGGCACAGTGTTCCAAGAACAAGACAGACTTTTTTGAAACATAACGAAAAAACTTTTGCAAAAGCTATTGACTTGAAGTGAGGTTTAACTTGTATGATAGTGGTGTGGGAATAACCATGCTACACGCAGAACACTATGATCCAAAAAGATCTGTCGAGTGTAGCTGCTTCCAATTTAGCACCTATGTAGGGAGGTATTTGCCATGAGAATCAAAGACCAAGCGCAGTTTGAACAACAGAATGTATTTGGTACCGGGCCATCCAACGACGCCTATGCACAGTATTTTGTGGGACAATCTTTTCTGAATCCCTTGACGGATCCGAAATGTGGGCTATTTCTGGCCAATGTAACCTTTGAGCCGGGGTGCCGTAACAACTGGCATATCCATCACGCGGTCCAAGGCGGCGGGCAAATCCTCATCTGTACAGCAGGAGAGGGTTGGTATCAGGAGGAAGGAAAAGAAGCTGTCAGCTTAGTACCGGGTACGGTTATCACCATTCCGCCGGAAGTGAAACACTGGCATGGTGCTAAAGCAGACAGTTGGTTCAGCCACATTGCGATTGAGGTCCCTGGAGAAGGATGCAGCAATGAATGGTGCGAACCTGTTACCGAAGCGCAATATGCCGCTTTACAGGGATAACGGGAGGAAAAGCATGCTGCAAGAAACGTACAGACTTACGAATGGTGTAGCCATCCCCAAACTTGGATTGGGAACGTGGTTTATCGACGGTGACAAAGCGGCACAGGCGGTTCGAGATGCGGTAGAGCAAGGCTATCGGTTCATCGACACTGCGCAGGCGTATGGGAATGAGCGGGGCGTAGGGGAAGGGATACGAACCTGCGGTCTGGGACGAGAACAGATTTTTGTTACCAGCAAGGTGGCGGCTGAGGCCAAAACCTATGAAAGTGCGGCTCGTTCGTTGGATGAAACTTTGTCCAAAATGGGACTGGAGTATCTTGACTTAATGATCATCCACAGTCCACAGCCGTGGGCAGAATTTCGGGTAGAAAACCGCTATTTTGCGGAAAATAGGGAAGTGTGGCGTGCACTAGAGGACGCCTACGCGGCAGGCAAAGTGCGGGCCATCGGTGTTTCAAACTTTTTGCAAGATGATTTGGAGAATATTTTGCAAGATAGTCGGATTAAGCCGATGGTAAACCAAATTCTGCTGCATATCACCAATACGGATCAGGCGTTGCTGGATTTCTGCCGGAAACAGGGGATTCTTGTGGAGGCCTATTCGCCCATCGCTCATGGAGAAGCCCTGAAAAATCCCGCTATCACTCGAATGGCTGCCAAATACAATGTGACACCTGCACAGCTTTGCATCCGCTATGTGATCCAACTGGGAACGGTAGCTCTGCCTAAAACCGCCAATCCCGCCCATATGCGGGATAATGCTGCGGTGGACTTTGCAATCTCTGACGAAGATATGCAAACTTTGCGACAACTGAAAAAAATTGAAAGCTACGGAGAATTTGATGTTTTCCCGGTGTTCAGCGGTAAGCCATTGGCGTAAGTGAGAACTAAAACGATTGCAATACAAAAGCGGTGGGATTTTTCCCACCGCTTTTGTTGGATGCTAATTGAAGAGCAAGATCATCGTTTCTACGAAAAGGGGCGTCAGTGAGGGCCAAGCAAGGGCGAGATGTATGGTGAGCTCCAACCATGGTGCGAGTTTGGGATGATACCCCTTCCACCAAGGAATCAAGACTTTGGAAATGAAGAACCCACACTCGGCATGTTTCCATATCTGCGTATATAGGGCGCTGAATCCAATACAAAATAGGTAGACAAGCGGTTTCGATAAGATACGCGTAGGAAACAACACGCCGCTATCTTGGAGCGTCCATTGCACGGTGACAGACGCCGGCAGCAGAAATTGAGCCGCAACGGCCACGCCAACTGTCAGCCAGAACAAAGCGGAAGGGACTGTCTGCCACTGGATCCGAACAGGAGAGAACATCGCAAAGAAGTCCTCCAAACTTTGCTCTGCCGGCTGACCATCCCCACGGTCGGCGTGCATCAACTGGGAGAGTGTTAGGCCCAAGGCTTCTGCCAACGGTTCCAATGTGTTGATGTCAGGAAATCCTAAACCTCGTTCCCAGCGGCTCACCGCTTTGTCTGTCACATGTAGCTGCTCGGCTAAGTCATTCTGGGTCAGTCCACGGGTTTTGCGGGTTTCTGCCAAGAATGAGCCGAATGCTTTTGCATCCATAGAAAAGGCCCCCTTCTTCGTGCTAAAAGCATAGCACGAAGTCTCGGCAAAGTAAACCGATGATTCGTTTACCAGCGATATAGCGTAAAAAAGGGCGGAGCAATGCTCCGCCCCTTTTTTGCTGCTCACAGCAAGCCCAAGCCGCTGAGCAGTGTTTTCAATCCGATAAAAATCAGCACAATGCCTCCGATGCGCTCTGCGGGGGCCCGGTATTTGTCCCCGAAAATGGCGCCGACCTTGACACCAATGGCCGACAGAACACAGGTGATGCAGCCGATCAAGGCGACGGCCGGCAAAATCTGGACCTGCATGGCTGCAAAACTTACCCCCACGGCAAATGCATCAATGCTGGTCGCAACGGCCAGCGGCAGCATGGCTTTGGGAGAATAGTCATCATCCAGATGTTCATTTTCCCCGAAACTTTCCTTAAACATATTGGCACCGATGATGGCCAACAACACAAAAGCAATCCACGGACCAAAACGGGTCAGCAACCCAGAAAAACGATCCCCGAGAAAATATCCGAGCGCCGGCATCAGGGCCTGAAAACCGCCGAACCAAACGCCGCAGAGCAGCGCATGGCGCGGCGTTACCCGTCGGACGGATAAGCCCTTGCAGATCGAAACGGCAAAAGCATCCATGGAAAGGCTGACAGCAATTAGAATCAAATCCAGTAAAGACATCGTACATTCCTCCGTTTTTGGGCAAGAAAAAAGACCTACCTGTCCTGCTGTTGCAGAACAGGTAAGTCTCGTCTTTTCAAGTTAAGCCAGAGCCTAGGCGGCTCATTATGTTGGCAGAACTGCGCTGCGGCTGCTCCACCGCGGCGCTGACTACTCCCTTACACATTGCCAGTATCTTACCATGGGCAGCCGCGGTTGTCAAGAAGTGTTTTGCCCAGTGGATTACAACTTGCACAATCTGTCCATTTAGGGTACAATAGGCGTAAACCAAACCGGGGAGTAGGAATGTATGCAGTATAAAGTTTTGGCGTTGGATTTGGACGGGACGCTGACCAACCATGAAAAAGTTATCACACCGCGTACAAAGGCAGCCTTGCAGGAGGCGGCCCGCCGCGGGGTCTGCATCGTGTTGGCCAGCGGGCGTCCCACCGTGGGCATCGAGCCGTTGGCGCGAGAACTGGAACTGGAAAAATACGGCGGTTGTATTTTGAGCTACAACGGCGGAAAAATTATCGACTGCCGCACCGGGCAGACCTTGGTCCAGCATGCTTTCCCGCCGGATTTGATTGAGCCGGTTTGTACGTTCAGCCGGTATTGGAACGTGGTGCCGCTGACTTATGATGCCAACGGTATTGTGACGGAACAAGCGGAAAGCCCGTATGTGCAGGAAGAAGCGAGAATCAATAAGATTCCGGTTCGTCAGGTGGAAGACCTGCCTGCCGAGGTTCGTTATCCCATTCATAAGCTGCTGCTGACCGGTGATCCGGTGGATATGCCCCACGTAGAAGAACTGATGCAGCAGGAATTTGCGGGGAAACTTTCCATCTATCGTTCCCAGCCCTTCTTTATCGAGACGATGCCGCTGAATGTGGAGAAAGCGGCATCTTTGGAATTGCTTTTGCGCAGCAAAGGGCTCACCTCCCGGAACCTGATGGCCTGTGGAGACGGATGGAATGACCTGCCGATGATTCGGTTTGCCGGGTTGGGGGTGGCCATGGGCAATGCACAACCGCCGGTGAAGGCGGCTGCAGATTGTCTGACGGCGGACAACGACCACGACGGCGTGGGCTTGGCTGTTGAACAGTATATTTTGAGCGAGGAGAACTGATCTGTGAATCTGATCGTTTTTGATCTGGAATGGAATATTGGGTATCAGCCCAAAACGTTCCTTTACCACGGTACCGAACTGACGCTGCGCGGCGAGATCATTCAAATCGGCGCGGTACGCATCAATGAGCGAGGCGACGTGCTGGATACGTTTGAAGTGAACCTGCGTCCGAGAATTTTCCGCAAGCTGCAGCATCATATTGCCAAGGTCACCGGTTTGTCGCAAGGGGATCTGGATGCAGGGTTGCCCATGAAAGCGGGGCTGCAAAAGTTTTTGGACTGGGCAGGCCCGGATGCCGAACTGGCCGAATGGGGTCTGGATGATGTGCCGGTGCTGAAACAGAACCTCTTTTTGGTGGGGCTGGATGAGAACTGGCCGGAACGCTGGTACGACCTGCAACGAATCTTTTTGCAGAGCTATCCCCGGAAGGAAGGGGAGGGTATGACGCTGGAAAACGTGGTGGACCGGTTGGGAATCCCGAAGGAGGAACCCTTCCATCATGCGCTGGACGATGCTTTGTATACGGCGCACATCTGCCGCAAATTGCCGTTGTCGGAAGGCTTGGCGACCTATCCCACCGAGGAAGAACTGTTACGGGAGGCCCTGCTGGGGGATGACACGGCGGCTCGGGATGTGCAGGTCTTTATGAATCGGCTGGAACATGACGATTACCGCAATGCGCCGGAACTGCAAACGGCACACTGTCCGGAATGCGGGGCCTTGCTGACCCATGATGAAGTATGGCTCAAACGTGGCAATACCGGATATTATACCCGCAGCGAGTGCCCCTATTGCGGCCATTGGTATGTGCGTTTTAAGCTCAGCCGCCGCGATGGATTGCACTGGAGTTTTGCCCGGTGTACGGATCCGGCCACACCGGAGGCGGATGCCCGGTGGAATAAGCAGCGGGCTGCCTATCTGGAGCGGATGAAACGCAGAAAGGAACGCGAAACGCAAACCTAAAAAATCCCGGGTGGACGTCCGGGATTTTTTCTTTGTGCAGTAAGAGGCAAAGGTGATATAACCAAGACAAAGCGGCGTGGTGCTCAGTAGGTGATGATAAGACCTTGATCCTGCGCATAGAAGCTGCAAAGACCGGAGCAAGGGAAAATACGGATCTTAGCTTCGGGCCATTTGCTGCGAATGCCGTGCTCCAGTAACTTCGCAGCGTTGGTGTTGTTGCATTCGCTGATGAATACCGGATGAAGGCCATCATAGTGATCGTCGTCCATCTGTTCCAAAATCTTGGCCAGTACTCGAGTCTCTCCACGGGTTTTGAAGAAAAAGTCGATTTTTCCATCGTGGGTGCGGCGCCCCAGAACCCGCATGTTCAGTCGGCCGGCGATAAAGCCTACGACCCGGTTAACGCGCCCGTTTTTCGCCAGATTGTCAAAGCTGGCCAACGAGAAGAGAATGTGGGTGGTCTCGGCAAACTTTTTCAGTGCAAAGCAGACATCCTCAAAACCGAGGCCCTCGCCAATGAGCTTGTTGGCCAGCTCGGCTGCATCGCCCAGCGCACCGGCACAGCTCAGGGTATCCAAAATAAAGATCTGTTTTTCGGGGTGTTCTTCCAGTACCATGGCGCGGGCAGAGCAGGCCGCATTGTAGCTGCCCGAAAGATTGCTGCTGATGGTCAAGGCGATAACTTGATCAGCCTGCAAAAAACACTCGGCCCATTCTTCTGGGCTGGGGCAGGCACTGGTACTGGCACCGTTGTAGTCGGTCATGGCCTGCAACATTTGGGGTACGTTCAAGGTGGGCAAATCCACATATTCCCGTTCCCCGATGCGAATTTTAAAGGGCACCAAGGCAAACTGTACCCCGGCGGCAGGGCGTTCCAGTTCCCGGATCTCGCAGGAACTGTCCGATACGATCATCCATGCCATAAAGCCGTGCCTCCTTCGATAGAAAGATATTTCCCTTTTATTATAGGGGCCGCAGCAAACCCCGTCAAGTGAAAGATTTGCAGAGAGAATGGGTATGGTTTTTGTAAAACATTGCCGGGCCCCTTGCCCCTGCCGGGTAAACGCGGTATAATGTCTGTATCGTAACCCAAACGAATGTCAGGAGCTTTCTGGATGGCTGATTTTTATACCTATCGCAATGAATTTTCCCGCCGCCGCCGCAAACGCAGGATGGTGGTGGTTTTGCTGGTGATTCTGGCCGTGGCATGCATCGCTGCCGGGTGGTTCTGGCAACGGCAAGGCAAATTGCCTGAAGAAAACCCGCTGCAATCCCTGCTGCCCACCGCCGCAGAACCGACCCCCACGCCGGAGAGCGAACTGCAGCCCACCCCGGAACCCACCCCGGCGGTAGGAAAAACGCCGGAGCGCATCGTGCAGGCGGTGGATACTGCGGTTTGGAATACGTCTACGCCGGTGGCGCAGACCATTGATACAGAGTACCTTAACACCGATCATCGCATGATTGGTGTGCCGATGCTGGGCACCGTGACCAACCAGTATTTCGACACTGTCACCTTTGTGGGGGACAGCATTGCTTCCGGCTTGGGAATCTACGAAACGGGATTCCCCAATGCCAAGTATGCTACCTACACCGGTGCCGGTGTGAATAGCTTTGTCAATAATACCACCATGAAAAATGCTGTGACTTCGCAGCAGGAAGCCCCCATGGACACCATCGTAGCCAGCCAGCCTGACTATGTCTATATTCTGGTGGGGACCAACAATTTGGTGACGCAGGGCAACGAGGAAAACTTCCTTGCCTATTATGAGCGTTTTATTGATATGCTGCGGGAACAACTCAACCCCGGTGTGATTTATTATATCCAAGCGATTCCCGGCGTGCAGGAAACCGTGGTCAACGAAAAGCCCGGTCTGGATAACGCGCGGATTGCCACGGTCAACGATTTGTTGGCCAATTTGGCGCTGCGCAAGGGCTGCTATTTTGTCAACATTCGGGAAGTGTTGACCAACCCGGCGGATGGCAGCCAAATCGATGATTACCAAACTCCGGACGGCGTGCACTTTACGCCCTCCGGGTACCGCGTATGGGCAGAATATCTGGCCACCCATACTGTGTGGAACCGCCGTAGTTTGTACAGCGGCCAGAACCCGTATTATATTTACGGCGCTTAAATCTTTAACAACCCCGCGCAAGGTGTAAAAAGTACCTTGCGTGGGGCTTTTTTGTATAAGAATACAACATTATAGCGGGGTTTGTGTCGAATTTGCACAAATCAGAAATGGCAAGTTCCAAAATTTTAGCGGATTATTACAGAAAAAACTTGAAATTCACGCAGGAAACAGGTAATATAGAAATAGCAAAATACATGGGCCCTGCCTATATAGGGCCACAAAGGGGAGATTACGTTGAAGCAAGGCAAACAGACGTCCAAAAGTTCTGACTTGCCCATTTATCTGTTCCGACAGGGCAATAATCAGGAGGCATACCGCTACTTTGGTGCGCATCTGTGTGAGCAGGACGGTCAGGCCGGCGCGGTGTTCCGCGTTTGGGCGCCGCATGCCAACGCGGTTGCAGTAGTGGGCGATTTCAATAACTGGGCGCCGTCCGACCATCCCATGCAAAAGGTGGCCGACGGAATCTGGGAGTTGTTCATTCCGGGCATTCAGGAATACGACGTTTATAAATACTGCATTACCACGGCTTCCGACGAGTTGCTCTATAAAGCCGATCCCTATGCTTTCCATACCGAGACACGCCCCTCTAACGGCAGCAAAGTCTATGATATCGAGGGGTATCCGTGGGGAGATGACGCTTGGAACAAAGCGGAGGAAAAGCGGGACGTCATCAACAGCCCCATGTCCATCTATGAACTGCAGGCCGGCAGTTGGAAGATGAAGGATCCCGAAAAGGGAATTCCGTACAATTACTCCGAGCTGGCAGATGAGTTGGTTCCTTACATAAAAGAGATGGGATACACCCATGTGGAACTTCTGCCCATCACCGAGTATCCCTTCGACGGAAGCTGGGGCTATCAGGTCACGGGGTATTTTGCCCCCACCAGCCGGTACGGTACGCCCAAAGACTTTATGGCCTTTGTGGACAAACTGCATAAGGCGGGCATCGGCGTGATCCTGGACTGGGTACCGGCCCACTTCC
>NZ_CALADU010000244.1 GCF_937890665.1 uncultured Subdoligranulum sp. | reverse complement strand
ATCAGTTTCATCCCATGGTGCCTCCCCTTTTTAATATCGAAAAAAACGATATTTACTATAAACCTTGTGTCTAAAAAGCCGTATTAAATTTTGTTTTTTGATTTTTCTTTTTTACTGCCGTCGTATTCTGCACAGTTTTGAAACCTCAGAAATTGCAATGCCTATAGGTAAAAAAGCTCTGCTTTTTGAGAAAAGCGTTCGAAAAGCAGAGCTTCTTCATTTGTCATATCTTGATAAAAAAGATGCATGGGCTCAGGGATTCTCTGGTGACATCAGTGGGGTTCAGCTTTCACTATTTTCACGTTTTGCGTCTTGATTTCGCCCTGTTTGTATTTGAGCGGTGACAGGGCCGTCTTATATGTGAAAGCCAAAACCATTGCAGTGCAACGGTTTCGGGTATAAAATGACCCCACCTATCCTGAACAATGACAACTCTTTGTTCAGGTCAGGTAGGGTCATTCATTTTGGTACGCCCGACTGGATTCGAACCAGCGACCTTCAGAGTCGGAGTCATCAGGCGGTCAAATGGGAAACCGTTGGGGGCCAATGGTTTTGTGAGGTTTTGCCAGATTTACAGAGAATTACAGAAAATTCTCGAAGGCATTGCAGTGCAATGCCTCCGGGGTTTTGTTCGGTAGTAGTCAAATAGTAGTCGATCCGGTGGTCACACACCCGGCGAACCTTTTCATTGATTTCGACAGATCCATCCATCCCATCCGGCAAAACAAACATGTCGTTCGTCGCCGTCTCCAGGACCTCATGGCCGAATTCTGCCAGGGCATTCCGAAAATCATTGCCATCGTCGGTGAAGCCGGGGTCAGGCTGCATCTCCTTGGTGTTATAGGTATCCAGCATAGGCACCAGGTCTCCCCCATGCCAGGTGAGTCCGGCATGCTTGTTCCAGGTGGAAGGCGGCATCTCCCCAGCCGCCGCAGACAGCTAGGCCATACCGCCACCTTTGAGGACTTCCATGATGACTTGCTTTCCGTGCTTCCGGATCACATCTTCGCACGCTTTTGCCTGCACGAACCTGAAATCCCAGTCCATCAGGTTCAGCTATGCACGGTCAAATCGGTTGTTTCGCCGTTCAAAACCGGCAGGCGCATTATGCCAAGGCCCAGTTTTTCATCATTCATGTTCTTTCTATCAAGTTTTTTAAACAGTATGTCTAATACTCATTTTCTATCTGCACTCATGTCTTTTGAGCATTTATAACGGACGGAGCCTGGTTCCCGTATCATCCGCTCCTCCATTCTGTTTGACCATGATCTGCCCTCCTCTTTTTGGCAACCATACTTGCCCACTGATTCAGCGGTCTCATGCGGCAGGCTTTCAGATCGGCTTGACATGAGAACATAGAAACACTAGAATAAACAACATTCCGATGGAAGGAATCTTGTGGCAGGATCAAAAAGAGGAGCTTTTGACAGCCACCTAAGAACACATGCAGCGGCGGGGCTGATCCTCAGTCAACATCGTTCCGGTTGCAACTGCCTTCAGAGGGCAAAGGAGGCTCGATATCCCGATATGATATACAGACTGGACCGATATGGCAATCGAATTTCTCAGTTGGGTTACGGCTGTCTGAGATTCACCAGAAAAGGAAACAGCATCGACTACGAAAAAGCGGAAAAGGAAGTCCTTCTTGCCATTGACCAGGGTGTCAATTATTTTGATACCGCTTATATTTATCCTGGCAGTGAGGAATGCCTCGGGCGGATTCTGGAGGAAAACAAGTGCCGTGACCAGGTTTATATTGCCACAAAGCTTCCCCAGTATCTCATTCGTTCCTCTGCGGCCATTGATAAAACCTTTCACGAGGAGCTGTCCCGTCTCCGCACTGACCACATTGACTACTATCTCATGCATATGTTCACGGATTACGCAGAGTGGGAGCGCCTGAAGAGCCTGGGCATTGAGCCGTGGATTGCACGTCAGAAAGCGGAAGGCCGCATTGGGAATATCGGCTTTTCCTATCACGGCGAGACGGAGATGTTCCTGAAAATCCTGGATGCCTACGACTGGGACTTCTGTCAGATCCAGTACAACTATCTGGATGAGCATACCCAGGCCGGAAGAAAGGGACTTCAGGCCGCAGCAAAGAAAGGCATCCCGGTCATCATTATGGAGCCCCTCCGGGGCGGGAAGCTGGTCAATCTGCCGGATAAGGCGAAGGACGTACTTGCCCGCGACAGTAAGGGCTACACCGCCGCCGAGCTGGGACTGCGCTGGCTGTGGGATCAGCCGGAAGTGACCTGCGTGCTCTCCGGCATGAACTCCGAGGACATGATCAACGAGAACATCCGCGTCGCTTCCGAAGCTGATCCGGGGCATCTGACTCCTGAAGATCTGCAGATCGTGGAGCAGATCAAGCAGATCATCCGGGAGCGGGAAAAGGTGGGCTGCACGGGCTGCAGGTACTGCATGCCTTGTCCCAAAGGCGTGGATATTCCGGGAAATTTCTACTATTATAATCTGATGTATATGGAGAAAAAGTCCTCCGCCCGCCTGGAGTTTGCCAAGAATATGGGACTGTGCAAAGAGCCCGGCTTTGCATCCCAGTGCGTTGGCTGCGGCCGATGTGAAAAGCACTGCCCCCAGCACATCAAGATCCGCGAGAAGCTAAAGGAAGCTGACCGTGATCTCAGGCCCCTGCCCTATAAGATCGGCATCCATGCGGCACGAAAAATCATCCTTCGCTAAGCTGCAATCCGGAGGCAAAAACGAGATGTTCGTATCCGTGAGGCAGACCTGCTTGGGTGCAAAGAGCAGGGATGCAGAATCGATGGAAAGCCACGCTTTTTCCGGACTTCACAATCAAGCAACTATTTTGTATACTTATCAAGGGAACCGACAAACACGGTAACCGCACAAATTTCTAAGGAGTCTTTTTACATGAGCAATTTGCAAACACCATTCCGCTATGATTATGTGGGAAGCTTTTTGCGCCCCACTGCGCTGAAAAAGGCGCGGGCAGACTATGAAGCCGGGAGCATCTGTGCTGAAGAGCTAAAATCTGTAGAGGACCAGTGCATCACCCAACTTGTGGCAAAGCAAAAGGCCGCTGGCTATCATGTCATCACGGACGGCGAATTCCGCCGCGCTACTTGGCATCTGGATTTCATGTGGGGATTCCAGGGCATTGGTCATCAGGAAACCGAGAACGGCCTGCCGTTCCATGATGAGGCTGCTAAAATTGACGACACGTATCTGACCGGCAAGCTGTCTGTAAGCGCGCACCCTTTTGTAGAGCATTTTAAGTTTGTAAAAGCGTTGGAGGATGCCAACACGGTAGCCAAGCAGACGATTCCGGCTCCTGCGCAATTTTTGGAGCAGCTGGTCATGCCCATGAATCAGGAGACCACCCGGGCAGTCTATCCCAATGATGATGAGCTCATTGCAGATATTGTGGCTGGATACAAAAAGATCATTGCAGACCTATATGCAGCCGGCTGCCGGAATATCCAATTTGACGACTGCACCTGGGGATGTTTCGTAGACCCGCACGCCAAGCTGTTCTTTGGGGCAGACGATGCCCGGCTGGAAGTCCTCCAGAAACAATTTCTGACCATCAATAATCTGGCCATCGAAGGCAAACCCGATGATCTGGTCATCAATACCCATATCTGCCGCGGCAACTTCCATTCCACTTGGGCCTGCACAGGCGCTTATGACAAGATTGCACCGCTGGTCTTTGGGCAGGAAAATGTCAATGCTTATTATCTGGAATTTGACGACGAGCGCTCCGGAGGCTTTGCGTCGCTGAAAGAAGTCACGGGTGACAAGAAAGTTGTTCTGGGACTGATTACCACAAAATCTCCCAAGCTGGAGGATAAAGAGACTGTGATTGCCCGTATCCATGAGGCATCCCGGTACATTCCTTTGGACCGCCTGTTCCTCAGCCCGCAGTGTGGCTTTGCATCTTGCGAAATCGGGAATAAACTCACTGAGGAGGAACAGTGGGCAAAACTGGCGCTGGTCAAAGAGATTGCCCAGGAAGTCTGGGGCTAAATCTTCCCGGCTGATACAGCAGCGGTCTCCCATGAAAGTGATTTACCGGAAGCCACTGCAACAGATGCGGAGAAATTTCTCCGGCTGTTTTGATTTTTCTTCGTCATACACCTCACAAACACCAAAAAAGACGGACCCGAATATTCGGGTCCGTCTTTTCACGTTGGTACGCCCGGCTGGATTCGAACCAGTGGCCTACAAAGTCAGAACCATCAGGCGGTCAGCGGGAACGGCATCCCAGATGACATGGCATCCATTATAAAGAAACATCTGCCGCAGGATCATCTTCTTTCCCTGGATGCTGCTCCCCGCATACAGATCGATCCAGGACATGTTCCTATCATTCCTTTTCTCAGCGGAGCGGCTGGGCAGCCCCGATTACGACGGTGACCTCCTCTGCCCCCATTCTGAACCGCTGCGTGAAGCGGAACGCGGGCCGGAGATCTACCCGGCCAAGACCGGTGTACGGGACAAGGTGATTCCGATTTCCCTGTTTACCACCAAGGGTGCTTCCCTGAAGATGGTCATGCTCTGGCAGCCGATTGCTTTTCCAATGAGCCAGTGGACTCCGGCTGGGTAGTAAGTACTGCCGGCATCCAACTTTGACGCACACTTCGGCGCCAGCTTTGGGAGAAAATATCTGAAACAGATCCCAGAAATTATTTTCGAACGCTCAGAGACCTGCTTTGGACTATGCTGGTATCGATTGGTCGACATCCCTGTCATTCAGTAGGGATAGAATCCGGCATCCATCTCCGCTTCTTCCTTTGGAGATGGACGCCGGTTCATTTCAAAATGATTCAGTTCATATGCCAGTTCTCAAGTCAACTGGAACCCGCAAAAGAAACTGTTCGCGGAGTGTTCCTCCGCAAATCCCGGGCGATACAGCCAGGCTTGATGCTCTCTTGTTTTCAAAACCGTCCGCCCATTGCCATAACCAGAAGGCCCGAGCCCGGAATGAGTGTATGTGCTTATAGCTTCTTTACAAAAAGAGCCCGGATGGCATTTAAAACCGCCAGAATCATGACACCAACATCAGCAAAGACTGCCAGCCACATATTGGCAAATCCCAGAGCAATCAGCACCAGACAGAGCAGCTTGACGCCGATGGCCGCCACGATGTTCTGATACACAATGCCCAGGCACTTGCGTGAGATTTTGATGGCCTTGGCAATCTGCATGGGGTCGTCGTCCATCAGCACCACATCTGCGGCCTCAATGGCGGCGTCAGAACCCATGGCACCCATGGCAATACCGATATCCGCCCGACCCAGTACGGGGGCGTCGTTGATGCCGTCCCCCACAAAGGCCAGCTTTTCTTTGCCCCGCTTCCGGGCCAGGAGCTCCTCCACTTTTTCCACCTTGTCAGCTGGGAGCAGCTGGCTGTACACCTGGTCCACCCCCAGCTCTGCCGCTACCTGATCAGCCACCCGCTTGGCATCGCCGGTGAGCATCACAGTCTCGCGTACACCTGCGGACTTCAATGCCTGGATGGCCTGCCTGGAGGTGGGCTTTATCACGTCGGAGATCACAATGTGCCCGGCATATTGTCCGTCAATCGCCATGTGGATGATGGTCCCCACGCTGTGACAGCTGATGTAGGGAATACCCAGACGTTCCATCAGCTTATTGTTGCCCGCTGCCACGGTGTGGCCGTCCACCACGGCAGTGACCCCGTTGCCGCTGATTTCCTGAATCTGGGATACCCGGCTGCGGTCGATTTCCTTGCCGTAGGCCCGCTGCAGGCTCTTGCTGATGGGATGGCTGGAGGCCGACTCTGCCAGTGCGGCATATTCCACCAGTTTGGCGTTTTCAATTTCATTGTGGTGAATTCCGTTGACCTCAAAGACCCCTTGGGTCAGAGTGCCGGTTTTATCAAACACCACAATGCGAGTTTGTGACAGAGACTCCAGATAGTTGGAGCCCTTTACCAATACACCGGCCTTGCTGGCTCCGCCGATGCCGGCAAAGAAGCTCAGGGGAATACTGATGACCAGGGCGCAGGGACAGCTGGCTACCAGAAACGTGAGCGCCCGGTAGATCCAGGTCTCCCAGGCGGGAGATTGTCCCAATCCCAGCATGAGCGCCAGCGGCGGGAGAATGGCCAGCGCCAGGGCGGCATAGCACACAGCAGGGGTATAGATCCGAGCGAAGCGGGAGATAAAGTCCTCCGACTTGGACTTACGGGAAGAGGCATTTTCCACCAAATCCAGGATCTTGGACACGGTGGATTCCCCAAACTCCTTGGTCGTCTGGATCTTTAACAGCCCGGTCATGTTGATGCATCCGCTGATGATGGCGTCTCCAGTCTGCACCTCCCGGGGCAGAGATTCTCCGGTCAGGGCGGCGGTATTCAAAGTAGAGGCTCCCTCCACCACCGTGCCGTCGATGGGTACCTTCTCCCCAGGCTGCACCACGATGATGGAGCCGATGTCCACCTCATCCGGATCCACCTGTTCCAGTTTGCCGTCCCGCTCTACATTGGCGTAGTCGGGCCGGATGTCCATGAGGTCGCTGATGTTCCGGCGGCTCTTTCCCACAGCGTAGCTTTGGAACCACTCACCCACCTGATATAGAGAATGGTCATTTTATATTTACCGCTGATCAGGGATAAGGTATAGCTGAACCCGGTATCGGCCAGATTGGCTGCTGAAATACAGGTTTTATACTCCTTTAATTCGGTCATAAGCGCTTTCCTTTGAGTAAGTATTGAACCTTTATGCAAGTATCGCACTTTTATGTGCGTACTTGTTCTTTTTTCTATTCTTGCTATGATTGTACTGTCAGCAGGAGAGAAAGTCAATCTCTCAAGGACAAGGAGGAACGTTCATGAGTAAGAAAATCGTTGTGATTACAGGCAGCCCCCGAAAAAAAGGCAACAGTTTCGCCATGACGGACAGCTTCGTCCAGGCGGCGCAGGCAAAGGGACACACCGTTACCCGCTTTGACGCAGCCATGATGAAGATCGGCGGCTGCCATGCCTGCGAGACCTGCTTCAAAACCGGAAAGGCCTGTTCCTTTGACGATGACTTCAACATCATCGCTCCGGCCATCCTGGAGGCTGATGTGATCGTCTTCACGATGCCGGTCTATTGGTACTCCATCCCCGCCCAGATCAAAGGCGTTATCGACCGGCTTTATTCCCTGGTGGTGGGTGGCAAGGACATTGCCGGGAAAGAGTGCGCTCTCATCGCCTGCTGCGAGGAGGAGGATCTGTCTGTACTGGACGGTGTACGCATCCCCATGGAGCGAACAGCTGCCCTCAACAAATGGAAGATGGTGGGCGAAGTGCTGATTCCCGGCGTCTTGAACGCAGGCGATATCAACAAAACGGACGGCTGCCGGCAGGCTGCGGAGCTGGCGGAGAAGATCTGAGCAAGCTGCACCAGATGAAAAGGTCGGAGCGGTTTCGCTCCGACCTTTTCATTTGGTACGGTATTAAGTTCTTTTTCGTCGCCCGGTATTTTCCGATCCACGAACTTCTTCATGGTAGAAATAGTTCACAATCACCGGGTGGCCGGGTTCCGCCCGGCCATAGGGCAGCTCGTTGTCCACGAAGGGACAGCCGTTTTCGATAGCCAGCTGTTCTGCCTGCTGCTCAAGGCCCCGGAAATAGCTTCGGTCGCCCTTTTGGTAGATTGCCTGATACAAGGGTGTTAAGTCGGGGTGCTTTTCCTGGATATAGTCTAGAATCTCCTGTTTGAACCCGCCCCGCAGATTCAGGTTCTCCAGCCAGACTAAATCACACTGATCCTTCACCCGATGGAAGATCGTCTCAAAATCCGTGATGCCCGGAAAAACCGGGGCGATAAAACAGACGGTGCGGATGCCTGCGTCGTAGACCTGCTTCATTGCACGGAGCCGCCGCTCGATACTCACCGCCTTGTCCATATCCGCCCGAAACTCCTCGTCCAGCGTGTTGATGGACCAGGAGACGGTTACTTTTTCCATCTCCTTGAGTAAGTCAATGTCCCGCACCACCAGGTCGGACTTGGTGCAGATGAGGATTTCCGCCCCGCTGTCTTTCAGCTGCTCCAGCAGCTTGCGCGTGTTTTGGAACTGCTCCTCTTGAGGGAGATAGCCGTCGGTGACGGATCCGATCACCACCCGCTGCCCTTGGTATTTCCGAGGATTTTTGATCTCCGGCCAGTGTTTTACATCCAGAAAGGTCCCCCAGGGCTCGGTGTGGCCGGTAAAACGCTTCATAAAGGAGGCATAGCAGTACTTGCAGCCGTGGGTACAGCCTACATAGGGGTTCACGGAGTAGCCCCCCACCGGCAGGCTGGATTTGGTCATGATATTTTTTGTCTCCACATCCCGAATCAGGACGCCGTTTTCTATCATTTCTGCCATTTGGCTTGTTCCTCCAGTACCTTATGAAATGCGGTAGGCAATTCCTGTATCATCTGCTCCTCTCCCATAATGGGAAGCAGGTCTTCCTTCATAAAGACCGGGATGCCCAGAGCATGGGCTTGGTCGGTCAGGTTCCACACCCACTCCGGTTTGGATACGGATTTTCCTTTTCGGCGTCCGGTCTCGGTTCCAATAACCACCCACTCGATCCCTGTGAAATCCACTGACCCGATGTTCTCGAACAGGGGCTCAAAGGTAACATGGTAATGTCCGCCGCAGATATGCTCCCGCAGCGCCGGAATCCGGTCCTTTTCCTTACAAGAGGTAACGGTCACGCCGAACCAGGCGTTATCCAGATGGGTAGAAAAATCGATCTCCTCCGGCCGCTTGGTCAGGAACAGATACTGGTGCTGGGGATTGCGCTCCATCTTGTCGAATACCTCCCGCCACTCTGATTTCCAGCCGGAAAAGTCGCTCATCCCGGTGAGCAGGAAAATCTGCGGCCGCACTTTCTCCATGAGCCGCAATTTTCCGGGGAAGTACTCCGGCTTCTCAAAATCATCAATCATATGGAACCGCCGTACATTATTTCTGGCATAGCAGTAACTGCAGCCGATGGTACAGCCAATGACCAGATTCATGTTTTGAATCCGGGATTTGATGCACACCGCCATTGGAATCTCCCCCAGTCGTTTTCTGTCTCAGCCTTCCACCGCCGGGGCGACTTTGCCGAAGCCGTTCCAGGCATAGAGGCCCTTCTTGCTCTCATCGCCCAGGAACTTGTCCACCTGGCAGATATGCAGGATATGGTCGCCCACCTCCACAGCCTGCTGCAACGTGGCCACCATGGCAAGGCGGGTATCCGCGGGAATCTGAATGTCACTGCCCTCTACGGAGGTCATCTCAATGCGGTTTTCCTCCACCTTGTGGCTGGTGGCACCAGTGGAACTGCCGCAGGCCACCACGGCCTGGGTCAGGCTCTCCCCCGGAACGGTCACGATCACCTTGCCGGTTTCCCGCACCCGCTTGCCGGTGTGGGACTGCTTGCCGGCGGCAAAACCGATCATAGGCGGGTTGAAGGACAGGTAGGATACAAAGCAGATGGGGGCCAGGTTGGTGGTGCCGTCCTCATTCTGAGAACAGATCAGGGTCAGCGGATTGGGGGAAGTCAGGACGGTGGCCTCCATGATGTTCAGTTCTTTCATAAATCGAAGCCTCACTCTCTATATGTTCTGTGATTGACATCTTGTTTTGACGTCGATATAATTATTATACTTAGAAGAAATAAAGGTGCAAGTACGCAGAATAATCGTACTTAGTACGAAAAACCATACTGATAGAGAGGGCTGCTCCATGAACCAATCCATGACCTATGAGGAATTTCAAGCCCGAGTGGGCAGCGTCATCCTGACAGAGAACGGAAACTGCCCGGTCACACCGGTGGTCCAGATGCTCCAGGGGAAATGGAAGCTCCAGATCATCTACGAGCTATGTATTCAGTCTCCCATGCGGTTTGGGGAGCTGAAGAAGATGCTCAAACCCATCACCAACACCATGCTCACCAACGCATTAAAAGAGCTGGAAGCAGATGGTCTGGTACATCGGGAGCAGTACAACGAGATCCCGCCCCGGGTGGAGCATACCTTGACGGAGAAGGGCAAGGACCTGCTGCCGGTTTTCTATGCCATCTCCCAGTGGGGCATGAAGTACATCCCCTGAGCGAACGGTCCTCGAGGGTTCACTCCAAAATATAAGAAACACCGAAACACCGGAATGATTTGACGATCTGTCAAATCATTCCGGTGTTTTGCTCTATGCCGGCGGGACACGGAAAGGCTCCTTTTTGCCTGGAGCAGCACTTATTCTTCCGCTTCCAGCAAAAAGATGACCGGACGAATGCCGTCCGGGCAGGCAAGCACACAGATGGAGTCGTCGTTGAGCCATGTGCCGGAGGGCTGCACCAGCTTTCTTTCCGAAAGCTGACGAACCATAGGCGCCATGACTTGCCAAGTCACTTCGCACATTCCTTCCGGCGGATGTGTTCCGTCACTCCAGAGGACCTGCCCCTCCTGGTGAAACGGACACATTCCCAAATCCGGGATCGCATATTGGTCCGCAAGATCCTGATGAAATTCTGTCCTCAGAACGGTGATCCTAATTTTTTTATCCATAAAACATTCCACCTTTTCGCTGTTTCAGGCTGTGCAGCCCAGATCAGTCGGACAGAAATGCCATCAGCGCCTCTTTCTGTGCAGAAAAATCCCGCAGTCCCAGGTTATACAGCTCCCGTTCCGCATCTTCCTTCATGGAGTATGTGCCCACATGGATGGGCTCACTGGCTGCAAAGACAAAGGCAACTCCCTCCCGCTCCAGAGAAAACACATCCTTCAAATTGTCGTTGTACACTACATGGCGACGATCAATGGCATCCACGATATTGGGGTAACTGCGGCAAACCCGTCGGTACAGCCTGCGCATGCCCTGGGGCTTTCGTACATAGTCCCGGTTCTTGGAGAGGATGACCACCAGCTTTTCGCAGCCCTGCTCCAAGGCACGGCGGACCGGGATGGCATCGGTAAGGCCTCCGTCAAAGTAGGGCACCCCGTTGAGTTCCACCGGATGGCAGGCAACCGGGATGGCACTGGAGGCCATGATCAATCGGTAATCGTCCTGTTTCATCATTTCTCGCCCATGATACTCCGGCGCTCCTGTCAGCGCGTTTGTGACCACAACCTCATATTCCGACGGATTTTTCATCAGAGCGGGAAAATCCAGCGGGTCTTCCCCCTCCCTGCGGGTCAGTTCACCATAAATGTACTTTAGGCCAAACAGATCTCCGGTTTTCAGCAAGCTTTTCAGCCCAAAATAGTCAGGTGAATGAATGTGCTCCGTAAAAAAGCGAAGATTCCGCCCTCTTTGCCCCGCCAGATAGGACGCCAGATCACCTGATCCGCCGGATACGCCGATGCAATAATCAAACGTGATCCCTTCGTCCAGAAAGGCATCCAGAATCCCAGCGTTATAGGCACATTTCATCCCGCCGCCTTCCACGACCAATCCGATTTTTTTTTGTGTGTTCGTTGTCAACATCTCCTCATGGGGTAAGGTCCCGCCCTGATTTCAGTTCCAGTTCGTCCAGCTTTTTATCATATCGGTCTATGATGTCTTGTAGGGTGATGGTCTGCATTTTTTGTTCGGCAGCCTTCTGGATCTCCTGGTAAAAGTCTGCAATGCTCAGCTGTACATAGATCCCCACACCACATTCCGGGTTGGTATCAATATCCCAGTGAAGCAGGGGCTTATTGCCCTCAATTGCCCGGTAGACATCCAACACCGTGATCTCATCCGGGCGCCTGGTCAATTCCGCATTGGCCTGTCCCTGTGAGCTGGTGATCATGCCGGCACTCTTCAGCGCGGCCATCAGCTGCCGGATATAGGCCGGGTTCGTTTTTACACTTTCTGCGATCTTAGCACTTGTGATCCGCTGACCGGCTCCCATACTGAGAAAGGCCAATATATGAAGTGCGTCACTCAACTTGGTAGAGTATTTCATGGGCTCACCTCAAAAATTTTTAATTGCCTACTTGTAATTTATAAAATAACATGTTATGCTTGCAACATGTAATTATTATAATAACATGTTGGAGGAATCATGTCAACTATGCTGCTGAACCGCAAAATATCCATTGATTCCGCCGCCCACCGCCAAAATGTGCAGGTCTTGGTAGACAAAATCGCTGATGCCGATGCAATTTTGGTGGGCGCTGCGGCGGGTATGTCCGCTTCCTGCGGCTTCAACTTCTTCTATCAAAACGACGCGATATTTGAACAATATTTAGGAGACTTTCACCGAAAATATGGATTTACCGGTGCCTTCAATGGATTTTACTACCCTTATCCCTCCCCGGAGGCCCACTGGGCTTTTCTTGCCCGGATGGGTTATATGGAGTATGAATGTCCCACAGGTCAGCCCTATTATGACCTGATGAAGCTGCTTCAGGGAAGGAATTACCACATTATGACCACAAACCAGGACTTCCAGTTTACCCGCGTGGTATCAGAAGATAAGCTGAGCGCCATCCAAGGCGACTCCCGTTATTACCAGTGCAGCCGCCGCTGCCACGACGAGATCTACTGGAACAAAGAGATGGTTTACGAAACGAACGATGCAATTGATGAAAATCTCTGTATCCCGGCGGAATTGATCCCTCGGTGTCCCAAATGCGGTGCGGAAATGGAACCTTGGGTGCGCGGCTATACCTTTTTGGAGGGCAAGAAATACAAGGAAGAATATCGCAAGATCAATGAGTTCCTGACTGCTAATCAGGATAGCTGGCTGCATATCTCGTTCAGCCTGATAACCATTTACGGGGAGGTGAGCGTCCATGACGCAGCCATCAGTATTTGAGAGCCGCACACCGGAAGTCATCAAGGCAGAGATCTTGACGGCCATGACGGCCTCCGGGGTAGAGATCGACACCCGCGAGGGGAGCTATACCAATACGCTCATCAGCCAGGTGGCATACGCCCTTTGGCAGCACTCGCAGCTCTTGGCCGGGCTCCTTCCTATCGTGTTCCCTGGCCCGGACAGCGGAGAGTACCTGGACCTGCATGCGGCCCAACTGGGCATGGTGCGCCAGCCCGGCACCAAGGCCCGGGTAGAGGTGACCTTCACGGGAACCGACGGCACCGTGATCCCTGCGGGAACGGCGGTGTATGCCCCTGACAGTGGCCTGCGGTATTTGACTTTGGAAGCCGTTACCATCACGGATGAGACGGCGGTGGCCACAGTGGAGGCGGAGAATATCGGCGCGGACTACAACGTACCGGCCGGATCCATTACCTCCATGGCAGTCAATGTCCCCGGGGTGGACGATCTGTCCAACCTGAAAGCGGCCGCCGGCGGCTCCGATCCGGAGAGTGACGTTGACCTTTATACCCGTATTCACGATCGTCTTAGCCTTCCGATCACATCGGGAAATGCCAACCATTACATCCAGTGGGCTAAGGAAGTTACGGGGGTCAGCTATGCTGGTTGTATCCCGCTCTGGGCTGGCAACGGTACCGTCAAGGTGGTGATCGCCGGAGCAGACAAGGGGGCGGTCGATGAAGAGATCCGATCCGCCTGCGCAGCCCATATTGAAGAAGAAAAGCCCATCGGCGCCACGGTGACGGTAGTAAGCGTGACAGAGATGGAACTGCCGGTAACCGCGGCCGTAACCTTGATGGAGGGATATTCCACGGAAGATGTTACCAACCAGCTGACGGCCGCGGTGTCCGCGCTACTGACCTCCCAACCCTTTGGACAGGCCGTCGTCATCCCATACAGCCGTTTTCTGGCCTGTCTGCTGCAGTGCGCCGGTGTGGCGGACTATAGCTCCTTCACGGTAAACAGCGGAACGGCAGCCGTGTCGGTCGCTGCGGAGGCTGTCCCGGTGGTCGGGACTGTGAACATCACAGAGACATAAGGAGGGCGGCAATATGAGCAGTCTTCCGGTCCGGGAGCGCGTCCCGGACAGATATTACCGGCACCCCCAGACTGGATCTATCCTGGATGCTCTGGAAGAACAGAGTGGGGTATGCGCAGAACAGATATACGATATCCTGGACCAGTTTTTTATAGATACGGCTACGTGGGCTCTCTACCTCTGGGAACAAAAATATGGGATTACCCCAGATGAATCAAAGTCTTTGACGGAGCGCCGGGCAGCCGTACGGGACAAGATGACGGCCGCCGGCAATACCACGGCGGAGATGGTCCGCCAACTGGCCATGGCTTTGACCGGCTATGAGGCTCGAGTGGTAATCAACTCGGCTGACTACTCTTTCTCCCTGGAGTTCTTAGGGGAAGAGAGCACCTTGGCGGACATCGACGTGAGTCAGGTCCGAAAAATGGTGGAACAGATCAAGCCGGCTCACCTGCGGTTCATTATCTCCGGACTGACCTGGAACGATATTGAGAGCGTAGGACTTACCTGGCAGTGGTTCGAGGATAATCCTACCACCTGGGATGAGTTTGAAAGTAAGTTCTGCATCCATAGCAAAGTCCAATCAGGAAAGCCCTATGTATTTTTGCGGCAGGCAGTCTGGTATTGATAAATTTATGGTGGGAACCTCCTTGCAATATATGAAGTTTCCATCTCAACAGCACCTGAAAAATGCAGATCTAGATTTTGAAAGGTTCAAAACCCTCAAGTATCTGCACCGCAATAGTTTCAATGTCATAGCTTAGTTGGACTTAGGATAGTGGTCGGAGTCATCAGGCTGTCAAGTGGGAAACCGTTGGGGCCCAGTGATTTTGTGGGTTTTTGGCAGATTTACAAAGAATCACAGAAAATTCCCGGAGGCATTGTGGCTCAATGCCTCCGGGAATTTTTACGGTAGTAGTCAAATAGTAGTCTGTACAAGCTATCATCCATAGAGAGCTCCCCCCTCTCGGTTTAACTTATGCAAAAAGCTCTGGTAATCACTTAAGTACAGATTTCATTCACCCCGTGCATAATAAGTCAATATGGGGGGGAATATCAGACTCCGTATCACAGCCCAAACCGTTAATCATGCTCGTTTGTTCTCAATTGAGGCAACGGCGCAGAAACCAATATTACTTTTATAGTAACCATTCTCTTAGCACACAAGGCAAAACAAACATTAAAATTTTCTGCAGTATACGGAGATAAATGATTTGCTCTTGAATAACTTGCAGCTTTTCCATTTTACCGCTCCCCCACACTTATTCCTAACTCAGGAATATTCCGAAATCGGCTCCAAGTTGTATTATTCGTTTAAAAGATGTATAATACAAGCAAATTTTGAACGCCGCAAAATAAGGAGCCTGCCGGTATGGAGTATGTAACGCCAAAAGATAAAGCGACAGAATGGGGCATTACACAACGGCGCGTTGAGATCCTTTGCGGAGACGGACGTATTCCGGGAGCATATCGTCTTGGACGCGTGTGGGCTATCCCGAAAGATGCCAAAAAACCGCTGGACGGCAGAACGCGCAAAGCGAAAGAATCACAAAAAGGAGATTGCTGATGTTTTACCAAATGATCACCAACGCGCGGAACCGTTGGTTTGCGTCCTCCGAGTGTACTGCCCAGGGAATCATCGCTTACATTGAAAAAACCAAGCAGATGCGGGATGCCCAGGTAGATGCCATTAAAACCTATCTGTATCTGAAAATTGCCTGTGGTTGTGCGCCTCTGGCAAAACTGTTCTCTCAGGGAGCATTCAACACTTTGGATTTGGAGCAGGAGGAACTTTCTGCAAAAACACGGGCTTTTTTACTTGGCCATCCGGCCGCGGCCGCGCTTTTTGAGTACGCCTGCCTGAAAAACGATTCCGGTGAACAGGTTTCCGAGAAGCTGGAAAAGCAGATACGCAAAGCCCCAGAGAGCATTGATTATGAAGATTTTTTCCAGTCCGCATTTTACGGGGTATCTTATACCGACTACCTGTTCAGCCTTCCCATGGGCGCTGGTAAAACCTACCTGATGGCCGCGTTTATTTATCTGGATCTGTACTTTGCCAAAAATGAGCCGCATAACCCGGCCTTTGCCCATAACTTCATGATCTTCGCTCCCTCTGGGCTGAAATCCTCGGTCGTGCCCAGTTTGAAAACCATCCAGCGGTTTGATCCCTCTTGGGTAATCCCCCAACCGGCGGCATCGGAAATCAAGCGTCAGATCTCCTTTGAAGTGCTGGATCAGGGTAAGACCGCCAACAAATCCAATAAGACGAAGAATCCCAATGTGCAGAAGATCGCCAACCATCAACCGCTGTCTGAACTGTTTGGTTTGGTGGCCGTCACCAACGCAGAAAAGGTAATATTGGATCGCATTCAGGAGAAGTTGGGACAAATTAGTATGTTTGAAGAGAGCGATGACGAAAAGGACCGGCAGGCCAACGAGCTGCGCAACCTAATCGGCAAGCTCCCTGGCTTGTCCATTTTCATCGATGAGGTCCACCATGCGGTCAGCGACGAGATCAAGCTCCGTGCTGTAGTCAACAAGTGGGCAGCAAATCAGACTGTCAATTCCGTGGTTGGCTTTTCCGGTACACCCTATCTGGAAAAGGCGGAGAAAATTAAGGTGACTGATGGTCTCTCAGTATCCTCGGCGGAGATTTCCAATATTGTCTATTACTATCCGCTCATTGACGGCGTAGGAAACTTTCTCAAGCGGCCCATTGTGAAAATTGCAGATATTCCTGACAGCAGCCGCATTATTGAAAATGGCGTCAGGGAATTCCTGGACGCTTATCGGAACACCGTATATCCCGACGGAACCAGGGCCAAGCTGGGCATCTACTGCGGAACCATTGAAAAGCTGGAGGAGCTGGTCTACCCCATAGTAGCTCGTATCGCGGCGGAGTATGGGCTTTCCGGCGATGCCATTTTGAAATTTCACAAAGGAAACAAGCAGTATCCCCAGCCGGCCGATAGCCAGATGGAGTTTGACAGCCTGGATCAGCCTTTCTCAAAGATACACATTGTGCTGTTGGTTCAGATTGGAAAAGAGGGCTGGGATTGCCGCAGCCTGACGGGAATCATTCTCTCCCAAGAGGGAGATTGCCCCAAAAACATGGTGCTGCAGACCGCTTGCCGCTGCCTGCGTCAGGTACAGAAAGACGCACTGGAAACGGCTCTGATCTATCTAAACAACAGCAATGCTGAAAAACTAAATGCTCAACTGCTGAAACAACACCATATCTCTCTGAAAGAGTTTTGTGAAGCAGATCACCATAAAGTGTCGTTGGCTCGGTATGACCGCACAGATTATCTCCATCTGCCCAAGGTGGACTTCTATCAGCTGAAGATTCACTATGAGACCTTGATTGTAGACCCCGCTGAGCCGGAAAAAACACTCTCAGATGTTTGTAAAAATGCAAGTATTGTAGCAGGCACCATAAAGACCACCGATTTTTCCATGGAGGTAGCGGATACCAGAGTGGATAACGAGGAACGCGGTACTGTCCCGGCGTCTTATTCTTCCTGGCTTTATAACATCGTCCGCAGTTCCCTCTACACTCTTACCATGGAAGAATTGCAGCCCTATGACGCTCAGCTTAGGTCTATCTTTGAGAAAATCACTTATCAACGGGACGGCTCCCGGTATTTCAGTTCCAAATATGATCTGTCCCGGGTGGAGGCGAATATCCGCAAGGCCTTTTGCGTCCTTCGCTCCTACGAGACTCGGGAGGAGCGGATCCCCCAGTCGGCCAGCCTGCTGAACATTGCCAACTTCACGCAGGTAGTTGAGACAGAACGGCCACAGGATTACTATCCCGACCAGGAGACGGTACAGAAAATCGTTCTGGATGACCAGGGTAAGCTGAAATTAGACAAGAAAGCACAGGCGATGATGGAGTTAGCCCAGGAAATGGGGCAGGAAGATGTCCTGACCATGCTCCGCAAAAAGTATTCTTCCCACCCCCAAAAGGATCGCTCCTTCCACTATCTGCCTTACCACACGGACAGCGGCTTTGAGCAGATATTCCTGCGTGAGGTGCTGACCTTTCCCGAAATCGAGCGTTTGGGCCTGGAGGTTTACTACAACGGTGACCGGGCCATGACGGAGTTTAAGATCAAGTGCTACAAACGGAGCGGCGATGCCTGGCAGTATGTAGGGATGTATACACCGGACTTTCTCATCCTCCAGCGCAAAGACGGCAAAATCCATAAGGCCATGATCGCCGAAACCAAGGGCGAGGCCTATGCCAACGATCCGAAATTCAAGGATAAAAAGGCATTTGTGGAGACGGAGTTCCTCCGGCAGAACAACGTCGCCTTTGGCTATGCGCGGTTTGAATATCTATATTTGGAGGATACGCTGCCCGAGCGGGACAGGCTCGTCCTGACGCAGGGGAAAATTTGTGAGTTCTTTAAGGAGAAACTATGAAATGGATTGAATATCAGAAAAAACTTGGATTAGGTTTTGATGACAATAGAAAAATGCTTCGTTTCTATGCACTTGTGCATAATCATTTCAAAAATGCCCCATATAGCTTTTTTAATTCCGAAACAGAAAAGGCGTTTTGTGATACAATAGGCGTTTGCATGGCGGCGAATGACGATCCCCTCATGCTATTTGGAGATCAAATCTATGGTTTAGAGAGAGCCTGGTTTTACTTAAGCAAGCACGAGACTAATTTCCTCGATTTTCTTTCTTGTTGCGTTGCCCTTGTAAATGCGTACTCCGAACAAGAAAAAGATATTAAGCAATGGTTGAAAACAACTATATTAGATTCACTGGACGATTGTCAGATAAACTATGAGCTTCTAAGTGATACAGATGGCATATTCATTTTTCCAAAGGGGGCAAAAGAACTCGATGATGCTCTTGTATCAGAGCCCTTGAATTGGTTAAAAGAATACCCCCAAGCCCGTATAGCCTTCACAAAAGCTCTGAAAGAATATTCGGAGGCAACAACCACAAACGCCAGTGATATTGCAGATAAATTTCGCAAGGCTTTGGAAACATTTTTTCAGGAATTTTTTGGAGGCGGGCGTTCTTTGGAAAAGTATGTTTCTGACCACACCTATGAACAATACCTCAATCAGTGTGGAATTCCAGCCGAACTGCGTGATGAGTTAAAAAATACTGTTACGGCCTATTCCAGATTTATTAATAATAATGCCAAGCACCATGATAAGACGCCGGTTAATATTTTGGAGTATCTCATGTATCAGACAGGCAACATCATCAGGCTCCTAATCACATTGAAGCAGGAGGAAGACAAACATGCCGATTAAATATGTGCCGTTTATCCCGGAGCCTGTGGAGGGACAGGCTGTACTGGGAAACTTTAACCGCATCCTCAAGTATAAGGGTGCGG
>NZ_CALADU010000243.1 GCF_937890665.1 uncultured Subdoligranulum sp. | reverse complement strand
TACCGTCGCCGGAGTTCACAGCGGCACTACCGTAGCCGGAGTTCACAGCGGCACTTCTGTCGCCGGAGTTGGATTCTTTCTTTTCGCTTTTGATGTTGCGCATAATAAAATCCACAGACGCTTTCACAATTCCGGGAATCCCGATTTCCGCCAGCACCTTGATCTCGGTGCCGCAGCGCTTGGAATCATCGCTTTTCTCTTCGGGAATCAGCCGGCGCATAGTAGCCGAACACGTCCATCGGGTATTCACAGGCGTGAAATCCACGGTCGCACAGCTTTGCGCTGTCTTCTTTTTCAGTGCGGCCAATCTCGTACTGATAGCCGCGGCATTTCAGGTCTTTGTCAAACCCTTTGTACATCTTCATGGGTCATGCCTCCAATCTCATATAAGCGCCGATCAGCGCATTTTCCAGCAGGACGCCAACAACAGCGGCGGGGACGTTCAGCGCGGCGATTGCCGAAAGGATGTATACACCCACCGCAACGGCTGCGGCCTTGACGGTTTTTTTAAAAAGCGGTAAAATAATAGTGTTCATCGAATTTCCTTTCTTGCCGTCAGGGTGCTGCAACACCTTGGCGGCTCTTTTTTTAGCAAAGCTGCCGGGCCAAAGAAGTGGCGGGAATCGTCTTTCCGCGTGCTGCTCCAACCCAACCGGAAAAATTGCGGACGGCCTTTCTTCTTGCCTGCGAAATAGATGGCTGATTCTTGTATGCAATCTCTGCAACCTGCGCAATGGTCAACATTTCGCCGTACCCATAGGAGCGGATCCTTTTCAGCGCGTCGCGGTAGCCTTCCTTTTCTCGCATGGTATGCACCTCCTTACTCATAAAACTGATTCGACCAGAAATCGCCATAGCGATAACTGATAATGTACCCTTGCCTATCCCCGCACTTGGCGGGGCCGACAGGTACGGCACATTTAATAGTGGCCATGCACCCGGCGGCAAAAGCCGCCGCAGCAACCGCAAGGCCAAC
The DNA here is from genome assembly GCF_937890665.1 of uncultured Subdoligranulum sp. Next base: position 18,301 of record NZ_CALADU010000243.1, on the reverse strand, counting down.
GATTAAAGCGGCAACGTGGTTTTTCATGCTTTCACCTTCTACGATGCGGTTTCGACTTCTTCCCGGAGGCCCTTAACCAACAGGATAGACTTGCAAGCGCTCAAAAGCTGGGCGCGTTCGTCCGCGTTCATGTTGACGGCGGCCTCTGTGATCTCCTGCACAACCGTGGCTTCTTCCGGCGGGAGACCGTAAGTGTACTTGGGAATCTTCTTCATTTTTTCACCACCTTTCTTGTCTTGGCGCTGGGCGTCCTTTCACCCCATTTTTGCGCTGATTGATTTAATTCAGCCTGAATGTTGACTACATGATTATTGTATATCATATAATCAATAAAGTCAAGCGAAAAATCTTGATTTCATCAACAAAAACAGTTGATTTTTTGAAAAAATTTGGATATACTTTAAATAGAGGAGGTGAGCAAAAATGACTATTGGTGAACGCATTAAAGAACTACGGAAAAGCCTTGGAATGACGCAGAAATCTTTCGCAGATGCTTTGCAGCTGAAGCAAAACACTGTTGCCACTTATGAGATGGGGAGACTTGTTCCCAGCGATAGAGCTATTGCAGATATTTGCAGGGAATTTAATGCAAGGGAGGATTGGTTGCGAACCGGGGAAGGCCCCATGTTTGCGGATCTGACAAGGCAAAAAAAAATAGCCGCCTTTATCGGTGACCTGATGGCCGACGACAAAGACGACAGTTTTAAATTGGCTTTTATTGAAGCTATTTCCCAAATGACACCTGAAGAATGGGCACTTGTGGAACGCATGGTGCGCCGGATCACCGGCAGCGGGTAATACTTCGCACAAACTCCAGCGTAATGGACACGTTCCGGGCGCTGGTTTTTTTAAGTAATGAAATAATCTCTTTGAGTTCTGCTCCTGCGGTTGCAGGGGCTTTTTCTTTTTGCTCCATTTTTATGACCTCCCGTTCAACAACCATGCGTTAATTTTAATACAACTAGAAGTAGTAAACAATACACAAACTGCACAAAATTACTCAATTAGTTTATATAGTACATTAATCTGTACTATAATTCATAAATGGTTGAAAATATGTCGAATAAATGATAGAATGTAAAAAGTGTGGGAGGTTTTGGTATGAACTTTATTTTATTTTTGGTCGTCGCTTTTTTCTCATTTGTAATTGGAACTTTGGGATTTGCTCAAATTATAGGAAGCCTGCAAAATATTAAACTGCGCGGCATAGGAATGACGCTTTTTACAATTATTTTGTGGGGCATTATTCTTGTAGGGGAATGGATGCTTTTAATGAACTTTTTGCCAGATTATAGAATTCCGTATTATGTTACAACCGTGATTTCCTTGCTTTTGGTGTTGGGATACGGGAAAATTAAATGAATGGCTCGTGAAAGATTATGGCTATTTTTGAAGATTTAAAGGCTATTTTTGAGATAAAAAAAATAAAATCTGGCAAAGTTGGAAAATTGTCTATAAGCCAAATCGTAAACTTGATAATAAATTTGCAGGATGCTCAGAAAAATTTGGATAGAGAAAAATATAATGATCTGCAAACCCTTTTTTATAAATTCCGAAAATGCAACACAAAATATCCGATGAATGCAGAGGAATACGTTTCTTGCTGTAAAAAAATAATTTGCATGTTTGAAAAAATTGCACCATATGAGAAATACAGCGGCGGAAACGAAATTGAAACTTCTTTCATAATGCAAGACTTTCGGGATAGCAAAAGCATAAAAGATTCTATTCAAAATTTTCTTGAAGTTCTTGTGGATGAACACGAAAATCAATCTGATTCTGAAGAATATATACAATACATTGTAAAAAATGCAAAAGAACTTTCCGAAATTAATATTTCATACAAAAATGCGAAATTGTTTCAAGGCGTATTGATAGCAAATCAATTATATGGAACAGATATTGCACTTATGTATTTTAATTGGCTTTTGCAATACTGGGTAAAAAATAACACAAAAACCCTAGATGAAACAGAAAATATTATTGATACCATTTCTTTTCTTTGCGGGGTTTTGGCGGCAAATAAACTTGTTACAATAGAAGAAAGCGATGATATTAGAAACAAATATTGCGATGCCATTATTAAAATTCAACTTAATATGTTGCGCTCAGAATCCTATAAAGAAACGGACGAAAAGACGCAATAAATTTTCTCATATAATTGCGACTGGTTTTAAAACTTGTCGCAATCTGGTTGTAATGTAGGGGTGGGTTTATGCCGCGCAAAAAAGAATCACGACGGGCAGATGGGAGAGCCGAGATACTGCGCACGATCAACGGAAAGCCGCGCCACTTTTACGGGAAGACAAAGAGAGAGGCAGAAGAAAAGTACAAGGCCGCTCTGCTGCAGGATGCCCAGAAGCAGGAACGCGGCGCACTGTTTGAGGAAGTCGCCGCCGATTGGTGGGCAGACTACCAATCGAAAATCAAAGAGGGAACAGCAAGGGCATACAAGGGAAGCTATCAGGACGCCGTGTGGCGTTTCTCTGGCTACGGTATGAAAGAGATAACCCCCGGCATGGTAAACACTTGGGGGCTTGAATTTAAGGCACAGGGCAAGGCAGAACGTACAGCACAAAATGCCCGGTCTGTATTGAGCCTGATTTTTAAATACTGGTGTGTCCGGGACGGGGAAACCTACAACCCGGTGCCGCTGGTGGATCTACCGCGCGGCATGAAGCGTACAGAGAGACAGCCGCCCACGCCTGAACAGATTGCAGCAGTTAAGCAGCACCCGGAAGGGTTTGGCCTGTGCGCTTGGCTTTTTATGTATACCGGCTGCCGGCTGGGGGAAGTGCTTGCCTTGCAATGGCAGGATGTGGACTTCGACGCTGGTATAATCCGGGTATCAAAGTCGGTTGCGTGGATCAATAACCGGCCTGTGGTGCATGAACCGAAAACCAAAAATGCCGTGCGCATTGTTCCGTTGCTGGGGCCGCTGCGGGACGTTTTGCAGGGCAGAATGGGAAAGCCTGCCGAGTATATTCTTGGCGGGGAAAAGCCGCTGACCGGTACAGCATATCAGAGACGGTGGCAATATTATTGCAGGGACGCCGGACTAGCTGAAGGCGTAGAGAAAACCCGGATGCAAAACGGTAAGAGGATCCGGTACACGTTTTGGAAGCCGCTTGCTACTGCGCACCAGTTCCGGCACGAGTTTGCAAGTGTACTCTATGAGGCCGGCGTGGGTGAAATGGAAGCACAGAAGATTCTCGGACATGCCGATATATACACCACCAGAAAGATATATACCCACATTCGGGACGCACAAATAGGCGCGGCGGCTGCAAAGCTGGAAAAATACTTTTCAATCGTCAATAAATCGTCAGGAAGTGAAAAATAGACGTGGTTACATCGATTAAAACAGGTTCAAGTCCTGTTAGCCGCATTAAGTTTATATCGCGCTGCGATACCATGTTGATATCGCAGCGCGGTTTTTTTATTTCCAAAAGGAGGTGTCGCTTGTGAATGAAGCAATTTTGTTGGCCGGTGCGGTAATTTTGATTTGCATTTTGATGAATCGAGTTCTGGAAAAAATCCCGGTGCCGTCCTTGCTGATTTTTATTGCGCTGGGAATGTGCTTTGGCGAAAACGGGCTTTTTCGAATCGTCTTTAACGACTATGCCGCAGTGAATCTCATCTGTTCCGTCAGCTTGATTTTCATCATGTTTTACGGTGGATTCGGTACGAACCTGCAAGCGGCAAAACCGGTACTGCTACAATCAGTCGTGCTTTCTACGGTGGGGGTGGCCGGGACGGCTGGGGCGGTTGCGCTATTTGCCCACTTGGCTTTGGGGCTGCCATGGCTAGAAAGTGTGCTCATCGGTTCGGTCATTTCCTCCACCGATGCAGCTTCGGTGTTCAACATTCTGCGCACCAATAAGTTGGCCCTCAAATACCATACCGACTCGTTGCTGGAAGTGGAGTCCGGTTCCAATGACCCGATGTCCTACATGCTGACCACCGTGACGCTGTCGCTTATGGCCGGGGAACAGGTGTCCATTCCGCAGGTACTTTTCCAGCAGATCTCCTTGGGAATCCTGTGTGGTATCGTGGTGGGCAAGGGGGCCATTTGGCTGCTGCGGCAAAATTTTTTGGAGTCCCAGCAAAACCGAACAGTGTTGCTGTTTGCGGTGATGCTGCTGGCCTACGCCTTCCCATCTGTGTTGGGCGGAAATGGGTATCTCAGCGTGTATCTGTGCGGGATTCTTTTGGGCAACGCCCAACTTTCGCAAAAGCGGTATCTTGTGCATTTTTTTGATGTACTTACCGATGTGTCGCAGGTGATTTTGTTTTTCCTGTTGGGCTTACTGGTCACGCCGGCAGAGCTGCCTGTGGTCTTGCTGCCTGCATTGTGCATTATGCTTTTTCTTACCTTGGTGGCGCGCCCTGTGGTGGTGACCGCCTTGCTGCTGCCTTTCCGGGCAAGGTGGAGGCAGATAGGCATCGTATCTTGGGCGGGACTGCGAGGGGCAGCCTCCATTGTGTTTGCCATTTCTGCGGTGCTCAGCGGTGTACAGACGCATAACAACTTGTTTAACCTTGTGTTTTGCATTGTGTTGTTATCCATCGCAATACAAGGAACGCTGCTTCCCAAAGCGGCAAAGTATTTTTCCATGATTGACCAAAACGAAGATGTGGAGAAAACTTTCAATGATTATCAGGCTGAAAGCGATGTGGAGTTTATTAAGATCCACTTGGGAAGTCAACATCCTTGGTGCGGTCATACTTTGCGGCGGGCGGCATTGCCGTCAGAACTGTTGGTGACGATGATCGTTCGTGGCAAAACGACCATCGTTCCGGATGGAGATACCGAACTGCAAGCAGGGGATTTGTTGGTACTGGCAGCCCGTGCTTTTGAGGATCGAGAGCATATCTCGCTGCATGAAATTCACGTGGAACGAGGGGACCGTTGGGCCAATAAGTCGTTGGCAGAGCTTCCGGTGCCGTCGGGCCGCTTAGTGATCTTGGTGAAACGTGGTGTGGAGACGATGATCCCCACCGGACGGACGATCGTAAAAGTAGGCGATGTCCTCGTTTTGGCGGAATCGCTGTCCTCGAAAGAGGAGGATGCCTCCGCATGAAAATTCCCGCCGGATTCCGGCGGGAATTTTTGATAGAAACAAAACCGGTTCATGACGCCCCGTTTGGGTGAGACCGCTCTGGAAAGGCAAAATCTGCGGCGATCTGTTGTGTTTTGGTACAGAAACCGAATCCGCCATGCTTTCTCAGAAGGGGAGACGATTCAAAGAGCAATATCTGTGGTTTGATTTTCCCGGCAACCGTGGGTAAACTCCATAAAGGTTAGGAGCGTTGTGTAAGAACTGACCAAGTATAGCTCCGGTACTTTGGGTGAATTGCCACTTGAAATTATCAAGAATAGGTGTGTAGAGTATTACTGGAGGATGATACCCAAATAAATGAACGTTCTGGAAATTCGTACGGAGGATGAGTGAATTGGAAACATGGGAAAAGTGGTGCAACAAGGAATTAGTGGCCGATGACTACGAATTGAAGAATCTGGTTCAAAATAGGGACGGGCTTACACTCGTTTTTCTGGGAAGGAAAACGGAGGTGACAATTACTTATAAAGAACAAATCGTGTCTTTCCGCAGTTGTGACGAAAGCGACAGATGGAAAACGGTTGATACCGTATTGGCGGATCATGGCAGGTTTTTCTTTCGAAATTGGCTGGTCTATAAGGTTTCTGAATCCAGTTATGCAAGCTGGTTAGCCGATGAAACTTTCAATAGTACAACGGTTGATGAGCTTCTTCATCTGGCTTTTGTGACGGCCAATGACATCATTGATGTCTTATCTTTAAGGGAACCTACCATAACCATATCCTTTATCGTATAGTGCATTCGCAGGGGAAAATATGGATAGCAAAAACAAGGCGTGTTGCAAATGTCGATTCTGCAACACGCCTTGTTTTTGTGTGAAGGTAAGGATGCATTTGCATCGGATGCGGTCAGACGAAATCCTCTCGCATGGGGGTGAAGATATCCAATAGAACGCCTGCTTCCAGACAAGTGCAGCCGTGGCGCACGCCGTCCTGCTTCAGCAAGGTATCACCGGGGCCAACCTCTCGGGTTTCTTCCCCGATGGTAAACCGGAAACGCCCCGATACCACATAGGTGATCTGGGTATGGGGATGGCTGTGCAACGCACCCACAGCATCCTTCTCAAAAGTGTTCTCTACACACATCAATTCGGGGCCGTAGGCCAGGACCCGCCGTACCACCCCAGCCCCGGCGGGCTCTGGTAGGGTTTCGGCGTGGGGAACCCACTGCTGATTTTTGTGTTGCTTGTCCATAGTACATTGCCTCCCTTATCTGCGAACTGTGTGCAGTTTCTCTGCGGGCAGACAGTTGCCCAATAACTCCCAAGCCCGGTCCGCCCCACTGGGGATCTGGGCTTCGGGCAGCAGATAGGCCTGCTGCGCTGTTACATACAAATAAATGGCTCCCGGGGTGCGCCAGACACCATACACCTGATCCCAAGTATGGCTGATGGCCTGAGTGGCTTTGTCCTGCTGCCCGGCGGGAAGCATCCGTACACCCGTTTCCTCCAGCTCTACACGGTAGGCGTCTTTGAGAGTGGTCAGCCCCATCCGCTTTGCCTGCTGCCGCACCGAGTGGAAAAACATCCCGAAATACACCACCGGCAACCCCACGGCCACCACCGTCAGCACACCGCCCAGTAAGGCGGCACCTTCTCGACGGCCAACTTGAACAAAACAGACCACCGCAAAGGCCAGCATGATCACCGTAAACAGTAACGGACGCTGCCAGCGCTTTTGCCGCTGCAGCACGTCGAACACCGCAAAATCTTGGAAAATACCTGTGTCGATCTGCACGGGTATGGATAGGGAACTGGCTTTGCCGGACATAACAGGCTACCTCCGTGGGTGTATGATTTGCCCTTATGATACCATGCCGCGGGGGCCCCTGCAAGTCGAATAATACAACTTTTTTGGTCGGGCTTGCGGTTTTTGCCGAGGCGTTGTACAATATTTTGAAGAAATAGCAAGGGAAAGGGAGGCAGCCTATGCACTGGTTTCAGCGGCATATGACCCTGAAAGGGCGCATCGTCCTGTTTTTTGCTGCCTTTTTTGCGGCGCTTTTGGTGCAGTTGTATATCAACCACTACCAGTCCAATGTGATTTTGGACCAACTGGACCGTCAGACCGGCAATTTCCATTCTATCAGCCAGTTTTCCAGCGGTATCGAAAGCCAGCTTACCGCGCTGGAAAATTTCCGTTGGGAAAACGGAGATCTTAATGCATTGGCTCAGACCCTTCAAATGGGGACAACCACCGCTGATGCGTGGTTAAGACATATTGACAGTGCGCTGAACGAGGTGGGGAAGGAGCAGTATTTGCTGGCTCAGGCCGTGCGTACCACCTACGGCAACTACGACGCCTTGATGGAACAGATGCAAACCTTGCTGACCACAGGGGACGCCACAGGTGCGGCGGCCCTCTATTACAGTGAAATAACGGTCTGTGGGGGCTATCTGGAGCAGTATACCTCCGAACTGCTCCAGACCGCGATTAGCGAGGGGCAGAGTACCTACACCCGGCTTTCCGCCTTGAACGAGCGGCTCAAGACTGTGCAGGCGGTTACTAGCCTGTTATGTGTGGCGCTGGGTGCACTGGTAGTGCACACCGTATGGCGCCTTATGGGACCCGTGCAGCAGATGATTGTGGCGTCCCGAGCCATCGGGCAGGGGGCTTTCGATACCCCTGATGTGGAGGTCCAACAGGGGGATGAAATCGGTCAGTTGGCCAGAGCCTTCAACCGCATGAAGCATTCCATGGCCCGTCAGGTGAATACCCTGCGGGAGAAAAATGAGATCGAACGCCAGCTCCATCGCCGAGAAACGGAGGCTTTGGAACTGCAAAATACCGTGGAACGTGCCCGATTGCAGCATCTGCGCAGCCAGATCGATCCGCATTTCCTGTTCAACACATTGGGGGTCATCCTGCGGGTTTCCGACGAGGAAAAGGCTCCCCGCACTCGTACGCTTATCACGGCGTTGTCCCAGCTTCTGCGTTACAGTCTGGCCAGCAACGACCTGTTGGTGCCACTCTCTCGTGAGGTGCGTATCATCGATGAATTTTACGCCATTTATCATGTGCGGTTTGGGGAACGCGTGCGCCTGATCTGGCATATGGCCGATGACATCGACCTGACCGAGACCATGGTGCCTTCCTTTATTGTGCAGCCGCTGGTGGAAAATGCCTTCAAGCACGGCATCATTCCACAGGAAACAGGCGGCACTGTGCGTATCACCATCCGCCGTCTGCCTAAACATCGGTTGCTGTATATCGCTGTGCAGGACGACGGTGTGGGAATGGACCGTACCCACCTGCAGGAAGTGCGGCTCAGCCTGCGGGAGGTGCCGGAATCGGGCCAGCATATCGGGTTGAGCAATGTGGCCGCTCGGCTGCGGCTGCTGGACCCGCCGGGGCGTCTGGACCTGCACGCCGCACCGGACAAAGGCACGCGGGCTGTGCTGTTTTTACCGTTGATCGAACCGGGGGAGGAACACGACGATGTATAAGATCTTGATCGCCGACGACGAGGCCATGGAACGGGAGGTTCTGACCGACCTAGTGGCCCGCCGCTTCGAGCATGAGGTGGAGATCCATACGGCCGATAACGGCCGCAAAGCCGTAGATACTGCTTTGCTGTGGGGAACAGACCTGATCCTTATGGATATCGAAATGCCTGGTGTCAATGGGTTGGAAGCCGCCCGCACGGTGCTGGCCCAACTGCCGGGGTGTAAGGTGGTATTTGTGACGGCCTACGGGCTGTTCCAGTATGCCTATGAAGCGATGCGTCTGGGGGCCTGTGGGTACATCCTCAAGCCGGTGGTACCCGACGAGGCCGAGGCGGCCATCCGGCGGGCGCTGGCCCAGATCGAGGCAGAGCGCAAGCTCACGGCGCTAGCCCCCGCGGCTGTGGAACAAACCGCAGAGGAAGAGGATGACGGGCTGCTCAACACCCAGATGGGGCAACTGATGGCGCAGGTGAAAAAGTACCTGCGAGAGAATTACATGTACGAGCTATCTCTGGATAGCGTGGGGGATATCCTGCATATCAGTCCGGCGTATCTGTCTACCCAGTTTAAGAAGTATCTCCATGTGGGCTTTTTAGACTACCTGACCGAAGTGCGGATTCAGGCTGCCTGCGAACTGCTGACGGACCCCTTGCGTCCCACGGCGGAAGTGGCGGGCATGGTAGGCTACGAAGATGCTAGCTATTTTGCCCGGGCCTTCAAGAAAAAGACCGGTCTGACCCCGACTCAATATCGTAGGGAAGCCGCCCGCCGCCAGAAGGAGATCGCCCCATGACCCGGCGTGTTCGTTGGCTGGCACTGGCTGGGGCGGTGCTGATCTGCCTAATAGCGCTGGCTGCCGCCGTGCCGGAACCCCGGGCCGATGCTGCCACAGGGCCGGAACTGATTCTGCGCTATGCGGAGAATCAGCCAGAAGGTTACCCCACCACCGAAGCTGCTTATGCCTTTGCGGAACTGGTAGCGGAACGCACTGACGGCCGGGTGAATGTGCGGGTGTATAGCAACGGCGTATTGGGCAGCGAGACCAGCATCGTGGAACAGATGGAGTACGGGGGCATTGATTTTTCTCGAATCTCCATCATGTCGCTGGGCGAGTTTGTGCCCGAGGTGTTTGTTCTGCAGCTTCCTTTCCTGTATAAGGATGACGACCACATGTGGAGGGTGCTGGACGGTGCCATTGGGGAAGTGTTTCTGGATTCGATAAAGGACCGCATCGGTCTTACGGGGCTTGCTTGGTTCGATGCGGGTGTGCGCCATTTTTACACCAACCGTCCGGTCAAAGGTTTGGAAGACCTGCAAGGACTGCGTATCCGAGTGGCGGAATCCGGCCTGATGGAAGATTTGATCCGTCAGTTGGGAGCAGTGCCGGTACGTTTGTCCTACGACGATGTATACAGTGCGCTGGCTAAGGGTGAAATTGACGGGGCCGAGAACAACTGGCCTAGCTATGATTATTCCGGTCATTTTGAGGTGGCCAAATACATGCTGGTGGACGGCCACACCCGTATTCCGGAACTGCTGCTGGCCAGTGCCGAAGCCATGGAAAAACTAACAGCTTTGGATCCCCAGTATCCGGCGCTGGTGCGGGACTGTGCCCGGGAAGCAGCTCTGCTGGAACGGGACCTGTGGAAGCAAGCGGAAACGGAATCCGAGGCGGAAATGCGGGAAGCCGGCGTGACGGTGACGACCCTCACCGACGAAGAATGGCAGCGCTTTCGAGATGCGGTAGAGCCCATTTACCAGGAATACACCGACCAAAAGGCATTAATCGCCAGAATACAGCGGGAAGGAAAATGACTTCACTGGATACAGGACTTTTTTACAGTACATATAAAGCGGGTGGCGCGGCGAGCCGCCCGCTTTTTTATGCTTTTTGAAACAAAAGACCGATAAACAGGACTTGTGGTGACAGACATGGGCAGCTTTTTCACATCTTGTACAAAAACGGCGTAGCGTGGTTGGATAAAAAGTACAAAAAGAATTTGCAAATCTTTTAAAAAAACAGTACATTTTTTCAATCCTCTTGCAGGGTTATGAAGTTTTTGTTAAAGTGAAACCGTCAAGTGGACAGGGCGCGTAAGGCACCTGTTCCAAATTGCCGCAAGGCAAAAGAGAAGGAGAACTGAACATGAAGAAACTGCTTTCCGTTACGCTGGCAGGCGCCATGGCTCTGAGTCTGGCTGCCTGCGGTGGCTCCGCCAGCTCCACCAGTGAGTCTGCTGCTGCATCCACCGATTCTACTGCTGCGACCGAAACCGCCGAGACCGCGGGCGATACCGCTGCTGCTGCCAACGATCCCGCTGTAACGCTGGTCTACGCTGAGGTCAACCCTCTGGATACCATCGTGGGTCAGACCGCTACCGCTTTCAAGGAGAAGGTTGAAGAGCTGTCCGGCGGTTCCATCACCATCGACATTCAGGCTTCCGGCGTGCTGGGCTCCGAGAATGACGTTCTGGACAACATTCTGGCCGGCGGTGACACCATCGATATGTCTCGTATCTCCGCTTTCGCGCTGACCAGCTACGGCTGCAACAAGTCCATGCTGCTGTCCATCCCCTTCACTTGGGAGAGCCGTGAGCACTGGTGGAACTTCGCCAACTCTGATCTGGCTCAGGAATTCTTGAACGAGCCTCAGGAGATCGGCCTGCCCATCCGCGGCGTCTTCTACGGCGAGGAAGGCTTCCGTCATTTCTTCACCGTGGATCCCGTCGAGAGCATCGAGGATCTGAAGGGCATGAAGCTGCGTGTGTCCAACGACCCCGTCATGAACGGCATGGTCGAGGGTCTGGGCGCTTACCCCACCGTCGTTTCCTTCAACGAGCTGTACAGCGCTCTGCAGACCGGCGTTGTGGATGGTGCTGAGCAGCCCATCGCCAACTACAAGTCCAATGCCTTCCCCGAAGTGGCGAACAACCTGATTCTGGACGGTCATACCTTGGGCGCCGTGCAGGTGGTTATCACCGACAACGCTTGGAACAAGCTGACTGCCAACCAGCAGGCTTGCATCATGGAAGCCGGCAAGTATGCTCAGGAATTCAACGCCCAGCTCTCTGAAGAAGAAGAGAACAAGGTTCTGGAAGAGCTGAAGGCTGAAGGCTGCAACGTGGTGGAAGTCACCGACAAGCAGGCTTGGGCTGACGCCTGCGCCAAGGTCATCGAGGAGAACACCGCTTCTCAGGCGGAGCTGTACCAGCAGCTGAAAGACTTTGCCAACGGCTGATTTGGCGCGTCTTGCCTACTCCTGAATTACTTAGGTAAATAGGTATAGCGGGGCGTCGGGAACTAAGACCCACGCCCCGCTTTCCTGTGGATATTTTGTGAGGAGGAATCTGTATGCCGAAAATTTTCCAGACGCTCGACAAGGTGCGTCCGGTCTATGACGTGGTATACGCGGTGGTTATGTTCGTGTGCAAGATTTTGCTGATCGCGGACATCCTGATCACTTCGTACGCTGTGTTGGGCCGTTACATCCCCTTTATCGCGGACCCCTCCTGGTCCGAGGAAGTGGTTCTGACGCTTATGAGCTACATGGCGGTGCTTTCTGCGGCTCTGGCCATTCGCCGTGGCGCCCACATCCGTATGACGGCTTTTGACAACTACCTGCCCAAAGGTGTGGTCAAGTTTTTGGATATTCTGGCCGACGTGGCCGTACTTGTCCTAGGCGTCATCATGCTGGTCTGGGGTTGGAACTATTGCTCCACACTGGGTGGTCGTGGGTTCTATGTTTCCATGCCGTGGCTGTCCCGGTTCTGGATGTACTTCCCTGTGCCTCTGGCCGGTGTGGCCATGATCATCTTCGAGATCGAGGCTATCTACACCCACATCAAGTCCATCTTTGTAAAGGAGGCCGAGGCATAATATGGATGTTCAAACTCTTGCCATCATCGTGCTGCTCGGCAGCTTTTTTGTGATGATCTTCTTGCGCTTCCCCATTGCCTATGCGGTAGCGCTGTCCACCATTTTCTGCTTGGGCGTTCAGGGCCTCAGCTTCAACACCCTGTGCCAGCAGATGGTCAAAGGTATTTCTTCTTTCAGTTTGATGGCCGTGCCTTTCTTCATCACCATGGGGGTGCTCATGGGGTCCGGCGGCATTAGTGAAAAGCTTATCGCATTGGCAAACGCCTGCGTAGGCTGGATGCGCGGCGGCATGGCTATGGTCAACATCGTGGCTTCCTACTTCTTCGGCGGCATCTCCGGCTCCGCTTCTGCGGATACCGCGTCCATCGGTTCCATCATGATCCCCATGATGGTGGATCAGGGCTATGACGCCGACTTCTCCACCGCTGTTACCATTACTTCCTCCTGCGAAGGCCTGCTGGTGCCCCCCAGCCACAACATGGTCATCTACGCAACCACCGCTGGTGGCATCAGCGTGGGCAGCCTGTTCTTGGCCGGTTATGTGCCCGGCGCGGTTCTGGCTTTGAGCTTGATGATCGGTTCCTACATCATTTCGGTGCGCCGCAACTACCCCAAAGGCGACAAATTCAGCCTGAAGGTCTTCTTCAAACAGCTCAGTGTTTCTATCTGGGCTTTGGCGGCCATCGTCATCGTGGTGTTCGGCGTCGTGGGCGGTGTCTTTACCGCCACCGAGTCTGCAGCTATCGCCGTTATCTACTCCCTGATCGTGTCGGTCTTTGTGTACAAAGGTCTGGACTGGAAGGGCGTTTGGCGCGAACTGAGCGAGTGTGTCAACACCTTGTCCATCGTGCTCATCCTTATTGCCTGCTCCAACGCCTTCGGCTACTGCCTGACCACCCTGCATGTGCCTGATCTGGCTGCCAATGCCGTTACCAACCTGACCAGCAATCCCATCCTCATCGCGTTGCTGCTCAACTTGATCTTGTTGGTTCTGGGCTGCATCATGGATATGGCGCCCATCATCCTGATCGCCACTCCCATTCTGCTGCCCATCGCCACGGGTATCGGCCTCGATCCCATCCAGTTCGGTATCATGGTGGTGCTCAACTGCGGCATCGGTCTGTTGACCCCGCCGGTAGGTGCAGTTCTGTTCATCGGTTCTGCCGTGGCCAAGCGCCCCATGGAAAAGGTCGTCAAGGCGACGCTGCCTTTCTATCTGTGCATGATCATCGCTCTGTTGCTCATCACATTCATTCCCGATATCAGCCTGTTCATTCCCAAGCTGTTCGGTTACGTTCCTTCTGTGACCCCGGCTTGGTTCTGAACCTGAGCTCATACCTTCCCTAAAAAATCCCGCTATGGAAGTTCCATAGCGGGATTTTTTTATCGAAAATGGCAATGCCAGAGTAAATATCAGGAAGGGGATAGGGGAGGCTTCCTTTTTCTTCGGTAGAAAGGGAGAAAAAGATTGTCGTCCTTGAGCGAAGCGATTTTTCTCGTTCGTATCCTACCGCAGAAACACGGGTATAATGAACGTTCTCTTTTACGCAGATATTCAGCTTGATTTTACCATCAACCGCAGTGAATTTTCTTGTATTTAGCCATCAGCGCTTGAAAATCGGAGTTGGAATGCAAAAATTCATATTGCTTATCCGTTTCAAACTGACGCAGCAACACCATCATCACTTTTGCTTGAAGATCGTCCGCCATTGGTTCGTTGGGGAGATGGCGGAATATGGCAGGCGTTTTGAAAGGCGTCTGGGCAGCCTCTAACATTTTCTGAATAAGTTCTAAGCATCGTGGAACATCTTTTGCAGCAACCGCCACTTGCAGGGAACAAATAAAACGGTTATATTCCCAAAGCCCCAAAACTGTTGCCATCTTCTGCGAAACATCTGCCACCCAGGCGGCTGTATCCATTTCGTTCAGAAGCAGATCGATATCGACCAATTTCATCAAGTAGCTTTGCATGATGGCGATGTCACCATATATTTTGCGTTCGGTCATCATGGCGGCTTCTTGATAGTTCCCCTGCTTCAACAACACGTTGATTTTTAATATCTGCTTATCTGTTGCTCGCTTATCAGGCAGTCGTTCCACCAACTCCTGCGCTTTATCGGTCTTTCCACATGCAAGGTACTTGTTTACCAAAAGGCTGATTGCAGGCTCTCGAATTTCTTCGTCTTGGCTGTTGGCAATTTGCTCATACCAATCGATGAGCTGACAAATATATTTTTCCTGTTCTTCTTGTGTCAGATGGGAAATTTGAAGGCGTCCTTCCAAAAGCAGCGCCAAGGAAAATTTTAATAAGGTACAGTTGGGATATTCTTGCAGCTTTTGGATTGTCGCAGCAAAACCCGCTTGAAAACCATTAGAAATAATTTCTTGTTCGACTTCGCCGCAAAACCGGTTGACTTCCTCTAGGGATAAATCTTCGTGAAAGGTGAATAGGGTATTTAAATCAATCTTTAGCAGGCGGGCCAGTGGGGGTAAAAGCGTAATATCCGGATATGTCGAACCGCTTTCCCACTTATTGACTGCGGGGGTAGATACGCCAAGGGAATCTGCAATCTGTTCCTGTGTCAGGCCTAGTTTTTTACGGTGTTCGCGAATTTGCTCATTTAGCTTCATTGCGTATCCCTCCTTACTACATTTCCATTATATCTTTTCTTCATCGAAGAAACAATTGAGCCGTACTTTAATTGGGGGCGACAAAATTAACCAGAGGTTAAAGGATGAGAAAGCAGGACGACGTAGCATTTTAGCTATGCCGTCCTGCTATTTTTCCTACTGAAATGGTGATATGTGTGCCACGATGTGTTGTCGGTTGCAGTACTGATGAGGCAGCCCAAATGTTAGGGCGGTATCTGGATGATCAGTAACCACTGAAAGTGGGGGCAAAACGTGGTACAAAAACAAAAAACCTCATAGAACCATGTTCTACAAGGTTTTTGTGGTGGGAGCTGGTGGATTCGAACCACCGAAGCATTAAGCAGCAGATTTACAGTCTGTCCCCATTGGCCACTCGGGAAAGCTCCCTTATTCAGTTGTTTGCGCCCGGCTGCCGAGTGCTTGATTATTATAGCAAACAAGAAAGCAAAATGCAAGCCCTTTTTTGAATTTTTTTCTACTTTTTTAAAAAAAGTAGAAAAGGCTTGAAACAACGTCCTTTTTTGTGGGGCGAACGAGAAAGAGTGCAGCAAGCGCCTCGAATTTCTTGTGGTAGGCAGGGTTTTTGCTGCACTTTTTGGGTCGCTTGCATTTTAGAGGTGAATCCGTTATAATAATCGCGTTCCCCATATGTTCTGTAGACTTCCCTTGTGCGAGTAAGAAAAGTACTTTCCATGACATGAGAATCTTTGTGCAGGAGAAAATACCCTATCATTTCGCTGTTGTGCAGCAAAATGAAAGAACGATTTTCGAAGAGGGGATTGCAAGCAATCCTTTTGTCAAATAGGGGGGCAATTTTGTACGTCTGTCGCACCAGCTTGAGTGGATAGAATGCTCTAAGTGGTATCGCTTTCGAGCCGGCCGGGACGAGAAGTCTTTAGAAAGTTGAATCTGTGTATGATGAGTCTCAGTAGCTCAGATGGATAGAGCACGCGCCTCCTAAAAATCGAAGCGGCCGAATCCAGGAGCCCCTTTAAAATTGAATATTGCTTTATATGCCTCCGTAGTTAAATGGATATAACAAGCCCCTCCTAAGGGTTAATTGTGAGTTCGATTCTCGCCGGGGGTGCCAAAAAACAACGCCGCAAGCCGCATTTTCGTGGTTTGCGGCGTTTTCTTGTTATCCATTCTTCTGCATTCGGCAATTCGTTGTTTATGCGTCTATTGCTGTATGTTTGCTAATTAACTTCGAACTTTTTTCGAGGTCTTGCTAATAAAAAGTGGTGATTTGCTAATACGATTTTCCAGACTCAATTATCGGATGGGGCCGAAGCCAGCAATGCAGCCAGTGTGTTGGCCAGTTCAGGCGACTTGCGGAGCTGTTCCACCAGCCCTTCCAAATCCAATGTGGTGGTCGTCGGTGCTTTGTCTTCCTTGGGCGGATGAACCGTACGCAGGTCAGGATTGGCGCTGGCATAGAAGGTTGTCTCGAACTTTTGGGCGTTGATCTTACGGTCCTCATCCAGAATGTGAGCGTACACGCTGGTAATCATGTCGATCTGGGCATGGCCGGTATCGCCTTGGGTGGCCTTCAGGTCGCCGTGGTTCAGCTTCAGCTTGTAGGTGGTTCTGAAATGACGAAGCGAGTGGAACACAACTTTTGGTAGCCCTGCTTTCTCCCGCAGCTTCTCAAATGATTTTAGAATCACGCGGTCCTCACAGGGACGTCCGTTGGCCAAGGCCACTACCAGGTCATAGTCCTGATACTCGTCGCGGAGCAGGTCTTTCAGCTCATCCTGAGAGGATTTCCACTCCCGCAGGATGTAAGCCAGTGTCTTGGGCAGCCACACCTTACGAACGCTGGAATCGGTCTTGGGCTTCTTCAGAATGATTCTGGTGCTGGTATTGGGAAACAGAGGCGAAAAGATATGGTAGATATCCTTTTGCCCCAGCATCTCAATGGCCCGCTTGGATGCCCGCGCCAGTTCCTTGTCAATGTAGACGTAAGCATTGTCGGCGGCAATTTCCTCATCCGAGATGTGGACGTTGCTCCAGGTCAGCCCCAGAATCTCGCCCATGCGAAGCGAACAGGCAAAGGCCAGATTCATAGCCACATAGAGTTTGCTGTCCGTACATTCATCCAACGCCTTGCGGATCATATCAGCGGTCCAGATATCGCGCCGCTTGTATTCCACCTTGGGCAGAACCACGTTGTCAAAGGGGTTCTTGGGGATCAGCTCCCACCGAACAGCTTGCTTGAACGCACATCGCAGCAATTTGATAACTTTCTCGATGGTTGCGTTGGTGACATAATCTGTCTTGGCGGGATGATTCTTCCGGCTCACAGCACGGGTTTTCTGCAACGTCTGGATATATTTGTCCACCACGCGCGTCGTGACGTCCTGCACCTTCATATCCCCGATGATGGGATTGATGTAGTTGGCAATCAGTGAGTTCTGGCTGTCATACATGGACACGCCCCAACGCTTTTCCCCGTACAGAGAAACGAAGTCGGACAGGAACTCCGCGATGTTCTGGTCGCTGGGCGGAAGAAAAGAATGCGCACATTTCTGATTCTCGATTTCAGCTTTGCGCTTCAATGCTTCCTGGTACGAGGTGCGGGTTTCCCACTTTTGTCTGGTTTCACCGTTCTCGTCCACGTAGGTGTATACGATTGAATAGTTTTTCTTTCTTTTGATGATGGATGCCATAACGAATCTTCCTTTCTGCTGTCACAGATCAAGCGGCTCCAGCCACTTGTCAAACGACCGCTTGGGAATTCGTATGGCGTTACCAATTCGTACGCTTTTGAAAAGCTTCTCCGGAATCAGACGATATGCGGTATTGGAGCTGACGCCCAAAATGCGGGCAATATCCGTTACCGTATAGGTTCTGCACTCCTGAATGCTTTCCATGGTACCGTTCTGAATTTTAGACACAGCAGCCTCCTTTTCAGTCAGAAACGGCACACAACAAGATGGTCATTCATAACTTCCACCTTTATTGTAGCGCGCTGTTTCGGGTTTGTCTGCTGCTAAGAAAAAAATTGACTTATCCATAAATGGAAAAGCGAAAGATTTATCCTCAAGTCAAGGAGACAAAACGGACGGCTGCTGGCTGCAGCTCCACGGGTGTTAACCCCGGCCCATGCTGATGGGTGCGCCGCGCAATGCTTTGAGGGTGTTCAACGCGTGATGGTGTATAAATAAAGTTGACACCCTATTCTCAAGGATTTTGATATATAATC
>NZ_CALADU010000242.1 GCF_937890665.1 uncultured Subdoligranulum sp. | reverse complement strand
GATTCCGGTATCTGGCGGCGCATCCGGCTGGTACCTTTCACCCAGACCATCCCCGAGGACAAGCAGGATCTTCAACTTCCCGAAAAGCTCCGTGCCGAGCTTCCGGGAATTCTGAACTGGGCGCTCGTTGGATTACACCAGTGGATGCAGGCCAGCGCTGGCGGCAAGCGCCGTGGGCTTCCCCGTTGCGTGGCAGTGGACAACGCCACCGCAGAATATCGGGGCGAGCAAGACCGGCTCAAACAGTTTCTGGAGGATTGCACCGAAACCGCCCAAGGGTACACCATTCAGGCTGGGATTCTCTACCAGACCTACCGTGCCTGGTGTGAGGAGAACGGAGAGCGCTTCCCGCTGACCGGTACCAAGTTCGGCCGAGAAGTAGCCAAAACCCTGCAGCGGCGCAAGAATCGGCTCAACTATGAGTATCTGGACCTACGTCTGACCGACGACGGCACCCGCATTCTGGCCTCCTTTGGTCAGAAGAACGGACGATTCCGCCCGGGAGAACCGCTCTCCGAGCAGCTCCGTATGGAAGCCAGACCTATTTCGTGATCTTGTGTGGTGGGTTTGTGGTGAGTTTTCGGTGAGTTCATCTTCCAACCCACCACCGGAATACCATCGTATTTTCGTTGCTTTTTATATACATCTATCTGTTTGTGGTGGGTGTGGTGGGTTTTGCAGGAAAAAGACCCATACGAGAAAAAAGAAAAAAGTAAAAGTTATAGAGGGATTTTCATAACGGACAAAACCCACCACAACCCACCACGGAAGGGAGAAATGAACATGCCGAAGAACCTGACTTACAACAACGACAGCGCTTGCTGTGTCCCCTACGACAGCCCGCCGCCCGGTACCGCCCAACAGCTGCAACGCCTGGCCGAAGAAGGGCGTCCTGGTGCCTGCCTGGGTTGCGGATTTGAACAAAGCTGTGCCGCCCGCGGCTGTGCCCTGCTGCGCAGTGTGAGTCGGATCATAGCCGTAATTGAAAGGAAGTGAACCGATGTCTGATATTTTAAGTAATGCGATTTACGCCGGAGCTATTTTGATATTTTGCTTCGTTGCCTACGGTGCCGGCTGGAACGATGGATGGAGCAAAGGCTATAAAGATGCCATCGACTTCGGAAATACAATCCACAACACATTAGCCGCTTCTGATCCGATCGTCATGGAGCATGACCATGGAGGCGAAGATTGATATGTACATGCTAATCTCTCATGATAAATACGAGCTTCCGCTTGCCGTTGCAGATACCATAAACGAACTTGCAAAAATGCTCGGGAAAAATCCAAACACGATAAGCTCCATCATGTGCCATGCAAGACAGAAAAGTCAATGGTGTAGATACATCAAGGTGGATGTATGATCTATGAAGAAAAAGTCCGCTGGCTGCGGCGCTATCAGGACAGCCTACGTCGGGAACGCGAACTGGGCGAGGAAGTGGAGCAGCTGCGCGCCCGTGCCTGTAAGGTCACCCCCTCCCTGACCGGTATGCCGGGGGGAGCCAGTGACGGCCAGAGCCTGCCGCGCTGTGGAAGAGATCGTGCAGGCCCAGCAGGAACTGCAGGCCCAGATCAACCAATGCGGGGCTATCCGGCGAGAGATCGTCGCGGCGCTGGAGCAAGTAACCAACGCACGGGACCACGAGATCCTGCGCAGGCGTTACTTACTCGGCCAGCGTTGGGAGAATATCGCTGTGGAGATGCACTACAAATACCAGCACGTTTGCAGGTGTCACGGAGATGCAGTGTCCAAACTTGTGATAGAATGTGATACTTAAACGTGCTATAATACTATCATCAGAAGCCGTAAGGATCGGGGAACCGCCTTGCGGCTTTTGCTTTACACGGGCATAGCTCAGTTGGTAGAGCAGCGGTCTCCAAAACCGCGTGCCGTGGGTCCAAGTCCCTCTGCCCGCGCTAAGGTGTGCAATACCGCTTTGCACACCACTGCCCGGCAGGCGGGAGATGGCCACACACATCTGACAAAGAGCATCTGTCCTTTGCGCTGCCGGGCTTTTTATGTGATTTCGATCGAGAGGTGGTGTAGATGCCGAATGAAGAAAACCTGATTCCCATGGATCAGCGAAGCGAGAGTGAAGCCAGAGAATTGGGTCAAAAGGGCGGCATCGCATCGGGGGCATCCAGGCGGCGAAAACGCAGCCTGAAAGAAGCTGCCGACCTCTATCTTTCTTTGCCGGTTTCGGACCGGCGGAAATTCAATAAGTTGGCCAGACGCTGCTTGGATCCTGAGGACATCGACAACCAGATGGCTATGATCGCCGGGCTGACCGACGCCGCCACCGACGGCGACGCCCGGGCCGCCGCCGTTCTGGTCAAGCTGCTGGGCGAGGAAACGCCGCCGGGTGACGCGGATGCCGCCGTGCTGACCCGTGCGTCTGAACTGTTGGAGGGAATCGACAGTGCTATCGAGTAAGCAGCGCGAATACCTGGCCAACTGCTCCCACCGCTGGAACGTCAAGACCGGGGCCACGCGCTCCGGCAAGACCTGGCTGGACCTGCTGGTCACCATCCCCAAGCGGCTGCTGGCCTGCCGGGGCGAGGGCCTGATCGTGCTGCTGGGCAACACCAAAGGCACCCTCGAGCGTAACGTCCTGAACCCCATGCGCGAGTTGTGGGGGCCCGATCTGGTCGGAACGATCGGCAGCAACAACACCGTGCAACTGTTCGGCCGCAAGTGCTACGCGCTGGGCGCTGACAACAAGAAGCACGTGGTCCGCATCCAGGGCGCAGCCTTCGAGTACTGCTACGGGGACGAGATCACGACCTGGAGCGGGGATGTGTTCCAGATGCTCAAGAGCCGTCTGTCCTGCCCACACAGCCATTTTGACGGCACTTGCAACCCGGACAGTCCCCTGCATTGGTTCAAGGCCTTTCTGGATTCCGACGCTGACATCTATTGCCAGGCGTACACCATCGACGACAACCCGTTCCTGGACCCTG
>NZ_CALADU010000241.1 GCF_937890665.1 uncultured Subdoligranulum sp. | reverse complement strand
AAAAGCCCGACGCCATCCTGCCCAACCTGGGCGGCCAGATGGGCCTGAACCTCTCTATGGAACTGGCCCGTAACGGTTTCTTGGACCGCAGCGGCGTCCGTCTGCTGGCCTGCAAGCCCGAGACCATCGACCGGGCGGAGGACCGCCAGCTCTTCAAGGATACGATGGAGAAGCTGCACCAGCCGATTATCCCCTCCAAAGTGGTGGAGGATCTGGACGATGCACTGGATTTTGCCGAGGTCATCGGCTATCCCGTTATTGTCCGTCCGGCCTTTACCATGGGTGGTACCGGCGGCGGTATCTGCGAGGACCGGGAAAAGCTGCATGAGATTGCTACCAACGGTCTGCGTCTGTCGCCCATTCACCAGATTTTGGTGGAGAAGTGCATTTCCGGTTGGAAGGAAATCGAATACGAGGTCATGCGGGACTCCAAGGGCAACGTGATCACCGTCTGTAACATGGAGAACTTGGATCCTGTGGGCATTCACACCGGTGACTCCATCGTTGTGGCGCCCAGCCAGACCCTGTCCGATAAAGAATACCAGATGCTGCGTACGGCGGCGCTGGACATCATCACCGAGCTGGGCATCGAGGGCGGCTGCAACTGCCAGTTTGCCCTCAAGCCCGACAGCTTCGAGTACGCCGTCATCGAGGTCAACCCCCGTGTGTCCCGTTCTTCGGCGTTGGCTTCCAAGGCCACGGGCTATCCCATCGCCAAGGTGGCTACCAAGATCGCGCTGGGCTACACGCTGGACGAAATCACCAACGACGTTACCGGCGAAACTTGCGCCTGCTTCGAGCCCGCGCTGGACTACGTAGTAGTTAAGTATCCCAAGTGGCCCTTCGATAAGTTCGTCTATGCCGACAAATCCCTCGGTACCCAGATGATGGCTACCGGTGAGGTTATGGCCATCGGCAATAACTTCGAGCATGCCATGATGAAGGCGGTATCCTCCATCGAACTGGGCATGGACACCTTGACGCTGCCCGACTTTGAGAATCTCTCCACCGAGGAGATCATCGAGCACCTGCATGTGCAGGATTCGGAGCGCGCATTCTGCGTGTACGAGGCCCTCAAGCGTGGCGTTCCCCACGAAACGATTTATAACATCACCAAGATCGATTGGTGGTTCCTCGACAAGATGCAGCATCTGGCCAATATCGAGCTGGGGCTGCAGCGGGGTGAGTTGACCCGGGAAAAGTATCTGGAAGCCAAAAAGTTTGGCTTCTTGGATAAGACCATCAAGCGGTTGGCCGGCGTGGATACCCTGCCCGAGGGGCCCAAGGCTGCTTTTAAGATGGTCGATACCTGCGCAGCCGAGTTTGCAGCCAAGACGCCCTACTTCTATTCCACCTACGATGAGGATAACGAAGCAGCGCAGTTCATTGCCGAGCACAGCGACCCCAAAAAGAAAAAGGTGCTGGTTTTCGGTTCCGGCCCCATCCGGATCGGACAGGGCATCGAGTTCGACTACTGCTCGGTGCACGCCGTTTGGACGCTGAAGAACCATGGCTGTGAAGCTATTCTGGTCAACAACAACCCCGAGACGGTCTCCACCGACTTTGATACCGGTGACCGGCTGTATTTTGATCCGCTGAACCCCGAGAGCGTGGACAACATCATCGCCACCGAAAAACCGGACGGCTGCTTGGTGCAGTTCGGTGGTCAGACGGCCATCAAGCTGGCTAAGCATATGGACGAGATCGGGCTGCCCATCCTCGGTACACCGGCGGATGCCATCGACGAGGCCGAGGACCGGGAACGGTTCGACCAGTTGTTGGAGCGCTGCGGCATTCCTCGTCCCGAGGGCCGCACCGTCTACACGCTGGAGGAGGCCCTGAAGGCGGCGCAGGAGGTTGGCTACCCGGTGCTGATGCGCCCCTCCTACGTGTTGGGCGGCCAGAACATGATCGTGGCCTACAACTCCGCCGACGTGGTGGAGTACA
>NZ_CALADU010000240.1 GCF_937890665.1 uncultured Subdoligranulum sp. | reverse complement strand
AGCACAGCCCTTGGAGAGGGGCTCTAATAACTACTACTCTATAATACAAGGAGGTTTCACTGCACGGTTATGGCTTACGAGAAATTCCTGAAGGGCGCATCCGTTTGTTCCGGCAAAAGAAGAGGGTCATTCATTTTTTGCCCGATAGGCAAACGTTTGCCTATGCCATAACCCCCTATCTTCTACCCACACGTTTCTTCTACCCACACGTTATAGATCGTTCCCACTTGATTGTTCAAAAAGAAGGAGAAAACACTATGAAAAAGCTCGTTTCCACCTTGCTTGCCTGTTCCATGGCCTTTTCTTTAGCAGCCTGTGGGCAGGGCGCTTCCAGCGCGGCCACCTCTTCGGGCAGCACCGCCACCGCAGAATCCACGGCTGCGGATTCCGGTGAAACGTATCAACTGCGCTGCTCCACCAACTTGGCGGCCAACTCTACCGTCGGTCAGGCGTTGGAGAAATTTGCCGAACTGGTCAACGAAAAGTCCGGCGGACGCATTGAGTGCACGGCCAACTATGGTTCCGAGCTGGGCAGCCAGTCGGAGCAGGTAGCCATGGCGCAGCAGGGCGATTTGGAGATGGTCTGTGCTGCCCCCGGCACCGGCCCGGGCGCCTACGAGGGCTGTGAACAGTTGATGTTGTTTGAGTTCCCCTTCCTCTTTAAAGACAACGACCACTACCGCCGCGTGATGAAAGACGAGGCAGTTCTGGACTACATGAACAGCGTGGTGGAGCCGCTGGGCTTTGTTGCCATGTCCGGCCAGTCGCAGGGTTCCCGCGATATGCTGACCAACGTGCCGGTCACCTGCTTGGCTGACATGCAGGATCTGATCATGCGTGGTCCCAACGCAGTATACATCTCGATGTTTGAGTCTTTGGGTGCCGCCGGCATCACGATGGACTGGAACGACATCTACACCGCTATGAGCCAGAATGTCTGCAATGGCTGCGAAGGTTCGCCCAGCTCGCTGCACGCTTCCGCCTTGGAAGACAACGGCAAGTATCTGGCCGTCACCAACCACATCATCGCCTGCACCTACTACTTCTTCAACAGCGAATGGTTCAACGCGCTGCCCGAAGACCTGCAGGCCGTTGTGCGGGAAGCCGCCGATGAAGCACAGGCTTATCAGGAACAGATCGATGACGCTGATCAGGAAGCCGCGCTGCAAGCGATGGTGGACAACGGCGTGACCGTGACCGAGATTCAGGACATTGACGCTTGGAAAGAAGCCTGCGCGCCCATGACCGAAGAGTACCTGAGCAAGGGCGAAGAATGGCAGACCTTCTACGACCTGCTGACCGCCGTTGCCTAATCCCCGAACGTTTGTTTCCTCTTTTTAAAAAGCGTTTCATCCGGGTCGCTGCCGGACTCCCGGCGGCGGCCCGCTCTTTTTAGCAAGTCGTTTTGCAAAATCCGGAGGTTTGCTTGTGAAAAAGTTAGAAAAAGTGGATCGGGTACTCAACGCGATCCGCATAACAGCGTTGGTGGTCATTTTGGCCGCCTGTATCCTGATGTGTCTTGTCAACATCATTCTGCGCTATGTGGTACGCGGTGTGCCCTCGATGCGGCCCTTCCCGTGGGTCAACGAGCTCATGCAGATGGGGGCGGTGTGGATCGCCTTTTTGGCCGCGGGTCTGGGCGTAAAAACCAACGCCCACGTGAGTTTGGAGAGTTTTGTGGCGAAGATCCTGCCCGCCAAAGCCGCCGCCATCCTGAAAAAAGTGGCCCAGATCGTGGTACTGATCACCTTGGTCGTCCTGATCGTGGTGGGCATCTCGGTGACCATCAGCCAAAGCCGCAGCTATCTGCAAAACCTGCATATCTCCAATGCGTGGTTTTACGCGGCCATTCCCGTTGGGTGTTTCTACCTATTTTATGATTACCTGCTGATCTTCCTCTTCGGCAAGCATCCCTTCGCCAAAGAGAGTGATTCCACCACCAGCGCCTTTTAAGGAGGGGAACCAACTGTGTTAGTAACATTATTGATTTTTCTGGTACTGCTGGCCTTCATTTTTCTGGGGTTCCCCATCTTTATGGCCCTGCTGATCACCGGTATCATCTTCATTGTGGCAGGCGGCAACTCGCTGGATCTGACCATTATTAAAATGTTCGGCAGCGTCAACAGCTTGTCGCTGTTGGCCATCCCGTTCTTTGTCACCGCCGGCAACATCATCATGCGGGCCAAAATCACCGACAAACTGGTGAACTTCGCCAACGCCGCCGTGGGCTTTCTGCCGGGCGGTCTGGGCCATGTAAACGTTTTGACTTCCATGATCTTCGGCGGCATCCAAGGTTCCGGCTGCGCCGACGCCGCCGCCATTGGCGGTATGCTCATCCCCGCCATGGAAAAGCAGGGCTACGATAAGGACTACGCGGTGGCCGTTACCGCCGGTTCCTCCATGTTGTCCCCCATCATTCCGCCCAGCATCGCCATGATCCTATATGCCTATTACACCGAGGTCCCCATTGGCCGGATGTTCATGGGCGGTTTGGTTCCCGGCATCATCATCGGTCTGATGCAGATGGGCGTTGTCTACATGGAATACCGCCTGCGGCATTACGACATTCCCCGCACCAAGTTTTCCATCCTCAACTTGCTGCGCACCGGCTGGCATTCGCTGGGTGCGCTGCTGATGCCGCTGATCATCCTGTCCGGTATCTGCTTCGGCATCGTCACCCCCACCGAATCCGGCGTGCTGGCCATCGTGTACGGCCTGTTCTACGGTTTCGTGATTACCAAGAGCTTGAAATGGCGGGACATTCCCAGTATTCTGGTGGAATCCGCCATCACCACCGCCGTGGTGTATATGACCATCGCCGGCGCGGGCGTTCTGTCCAACGTGCTGGTGCGCCTGCACTTCCAGTCTGAAGTGGAAAACTTCGCCATCAATGTGCTGGGCAACCCGGTGGCCGTGGTCATCTTCCTTTGCATCGTCTTTGTGATTCTGGGCATGTTCTTGGATCCCACCGTCATCATCGCCATGTTTGCTGCCACGGTCCTGTCCATCGGCAACGCCTTCGGGTTTGATCCCATCCACTTCGGCGTGATCATGGTCATCGTGATGCAGTTGGGCGCCATCACTCCGCCGGTAGGCACCTTCCTGTTCATTTCCTGCGGTGTGGCCCATCTGCCCATGGAAAAATCCATCAAACCGTTGCTGCCCTACATTGCCACCGTGCTGATCGCTATGGTGCTGGCCTTTATCTTCCCCGGGATCGTCACATGGCTGCCCAACTTGATCTACGGGTAAGAGGAGGCGTACCATCATGCAAGAGAAAAGAGACGGCAGTACCTACGCCCCGAAGGGCAAAGCCTGTCCGGTCTGTGCCCCCGGCACCTTTCCGGTGGGGGTGATCGGGCTGGATCACGGCCATATCTACGGCATGTGCAACGGCCTGTGTGAAGCCGGCGCCGATATTGCTTGGGTCTATGACCCCGACCCCGAAAAGGTGGCCAAATTCCGGCAGGCCTTCCCGCAGGTGCAGGTCGCCCAAAGCCGGGAGGAAGTGCTGCAAGCCCCGGTGCGGCTGATTGCTTCGGCGGCAGTCGCCGCCGACCGGTGCGGCATCGGGCTGGAGGCCATGCGCCACGGCAAGGACTTTTTTGCCGACAAGCCGCCCTTGACCACCCGGGAACAGGTGGCACAAGCCCGGCAGACCGTGGCCGAGACCGGCCGCAAATTCTTCACTTATTTCAGCGAGCGCCTGCACGTGGAGGCGTCGGTGTATGCCGAGGAGCTGCTGCGCGCCGGTACCATTGGCCGGGTAGTTCAGGTCATGGGCTGGGGTCCCCATCGGTTGGACGCCCCCCACCGCCCCGACTGGTTCTTTGACGAGGACCGTTACGGCGGCATTCTGGTGGACATCGGCTGCCACCAGATCGAACAGTTGGTCTTTTTTGCCGGGGCGCAGGATGCCACCATCCTGCAAAGCCGCATCGGCAACTACACCCATTCCCAGTATCCCAAGTTTCAGGATTTTGGGGACGCCATGCTGCAATGCGACAACGGCGTGAGCGCCTATTTCCGGGTGGATTGGTTCACCCCCAACGGGCTGGGTGCCTGGGGGGACGGCCGAACGCTGATCATCGGCACCGACGGTTACATCGAGATCCGCAAATACATCGATGTGGCCAACAATGCCGAGGGGGACCATGTCTACTGGGTAGATCAGTCAGGGGAACACCACCGCTGTGTGAGCGGTGAGTGTGGGTTCCCGTTCTTTGGCCGGATGATCCGGGATTGTCTGGACCGCACCGAAACCGCCATGCCGCAGGAACACATCTTCCGGATGATGGAACTGGCTTTGGAGGCACAGGAGCGGGCCCTGCACGTACATTATTAAGGAGGGGTTTTCTATGCCGGAGAAAAAACTGGGCATTGCCATCATTGGCGCCGGTGCGATTGCCGAAGTCCATATTCAGGCGTACCTGCAATACAAAGACCTGTGCGAGGTACGGGCGGTCTGCGACCTGTTCACCGACAAGGCCAATGCCCTGATTGACCGCTACCAGTTACCCGCCCAAGCGCTGAAAGATTTTCACGAAGCGTTGGCCCGGCCCGACATTGATGCGGTTTCCATCTGCCTGCCCCCCAGCGCCCACGCTTCCACCGCCATCGATGCACTGCAGGCCGGCAAGCACGTGATCTGCGAAAAGCCGATGGCCGGTTCGCTGGAAGAATGCGACGCCATGCTGCAAGCCGCCCAAGCCAGCGGCTGCCTGCTGAGCATCGTAGCCCAAAACCGTTACAAAACGCCCCACCAGAAGGTCAAACATCTGCTGGAGGAAGGCGCCCTTGGTCGGGTGCTGTTTGCCACCGTCAACTCCCTGTGGTGGCGCGGCGAAAACTATTACGACATCTGGTGGCGCGGCACCTGGGAGAAGGAATCCGGCGGCTGCGTGACCAACCATGCGGTGCATCACATCGACCTGCTGCAATGGATGCTGGGCATGCCCCAGACCGTGGATGCGGTGATTGCCAACGTCGGACACAGCAACTCGGAGTGTGAGGACGTGGCCACCGCTGTCCTGCGGTATCCCCAAACGATGGTCCAGTTGACCGCCTCACTGGTCACCCACAACGAGGCGCAGGAATTGATCTTCCAAGGGGAAAAGGCCAGTGTCAGTGTGCCTTGGCAGGTATCCGCGGCCAAAGCCCTGCCCAACGGATTCCCAGAGGAAGACACCGCCACCGAGCAAGCCATCCAGCAGCAGTACGAGGCTTTGCCCGACCTGCCGGTGGAAGGGCACCCTGCCCAGATCGGCAATTTTCTGCGGGCCATCCGCGGCGAAGAACCACTGGGCATCGACGGGCAGCAGGGCCGCAACACCATTGAGCTGATCGCCGCCATCTACAAATCGGCGGCCACGGGCCAGACGGTACACCTGCCGTTGACCCCGGACGATGTCTTCTATCGCAAGGGCGGCATTGCTTCGGTGATGCCCCACTTCCACGAAAAAACCAAAAGCATCGACAATTTTGCTCCCACCAAACCCATCACGCTGGGGCGTGATGTAGGGCGCTGAGCGGAGCGGATTTCTCCTTTGCCTGCACGGACAACGGTTCGTGCAGGTTTTTTGTTTTGTTGCAAAAAAACAAGGGGCTCATTCGTTTATATAAACAAAGGACCTGATTCAACCCATGGCAAGGAGTGTTCCTATGAAAATCTTATTGACGAGCGATACTTGGGCCCCCACGGTCAACGGCGTGGTGACCTCCACGGTGGCGCTGCGTGCCGAGTTGCAGGCCCGGGGCCACGAGGTGCGGGTGCTGACGCTGGCCGGCAGCAGTCACACCTACACCGAGGACGGCGTAACCTACTTAGGCTCACTGGATGCCGGGCTGGTATATCCCGGTGCCCGGCTGCGGGCCCCCGCACTGAACGGTGCTTTGCGGGAACTGGCCGCTTGGCAGCCCGACGTGGTCCATTCCCAGTGCGAATTCAGCACCTTTGCCCCCGCCAAACAGTTGGCCAAGGCAGCCGGTGCCCCGCTGATCCATACTTACCATACCGTTTATGAGGATTATACCCACTACTTCTCCCCCAGCCGCCGGATGGGCCGCCGGTTGGCGCAGCTTTTTACCCGCAGCATCTGCGGTGCCTGCGATGCAGTCATCGCCCCCACCGACAAGATTCGCTGGCTGTTGACCCGCTACGGCATCCGCTGCCCCATTCAGGTCATCCCCACCGGGCTGGACCTGCGCCGCTTTGCGGTGCCCCCCACCCCCGCGCTGCGGCAGGCGCTGGCCCTGCCCACCGACGAGCCGGTGCTGCTCTATCTGGGGCGGCTGGTCAAAGAGAAGAACATCGGGGAGCTGCTCACCGCTTTGCGGCAAATCCCCCGGGGCATCCTGCTCATTGTGGGGGACGGGCCGGAACGGGCCGCCTTGCAGACAGAAGCCGAGGCGTTGGGCGTCGCCCACCGGGTCCGTTTTACCGGCATGGTGGTGCCCGCCGAGGTGCCCCGCTACTATGCGCTGGCCGATGTGTTCGTCAGCGCTTCCACCAGCGAAGCCCAAGGCCTGACCTATCTGGAGGCATTGGCCGCCGGACTGCCGCTGCTTTGCCGGGATGATCCCTGCGTACGTGCCCTGATCACCCCGGGGCAGGGCGGCTGGGTCTACCACACCCCCGAGGAGCTGGCCGCACTGGCAGCGGGACTGCCCCAAGGCGCCGCTTTGGACGCAGCCCGGCAGAAAGCCCGGCAAGCCGCCGCCCCCTATGCCCGGGAAGCCTTCGGCGCAGCGGTGGAGGCTCTCTACCGGCGTGCCATCCTGAACAAGACCGCGGCGCCCCACGCCGCCCACCCAAGGAGGGTCCTACTATGGTAAAAACCATCAACCGCGCCGCCTCGGTACTGGGGTTGGTGCTCTGCTGTGTGCTGGCCTACACCTTTTGGCGGGCCGGACTGTTTTCCTCCCGGGAAGCGCTGACCTCCTATATCGGCCAATTCGGCTGGGCCGGGCCGGTGGTGTTTATGGCGTTTCAGGCCGTACAGGTGGTCATCCCCATCCTGCCCGGCGGGCTGGGCTGCTTGGCCGGTGTCATCCTCTTCGGTGCTTGGCAGGGGTTCTGGTACAACTACATCGGCATCTGTCTGGGTTCGCTGGCGGCTTTTGCCATCGCCCGGGCCTGCGGCCGGCCCCTGCTGGAATCCCTCTTTCCGCCCAAGATGATCGAAAAATACGACCGCTGGATGGGCAGCGGCAACCGGTTTGCCCGGTGGTTTGCTTTTCTGATCTTCATCCCGGTGGCCCCCGACGATTACCTCTGTTTTTTGGCCGGGACCACCCGCATCGACTGGCGGCTCTATACCGCCATCATCGTTTTGTGCAAACCGGCGGCCATTGCCCTATATAGCCTGGGGCTGACCGTGGTGGCACAGAACATTCTGGGACTTTGGAGGTGACAACGATGTACCGTGTACATATTTATACCGGCTCTCTGGGCCTTGTGGGCAAGAGCGGTGTGGGACAGGCTGCCAACCACCAGCACGCCGCATTGGAACAAAGCGGTGTGACAGTGGTCACCGACTGGCAGCCCCGGGCCGATGTGATCCACATCAACACCGTGCTGCCCTGTTCCTTCCGGGCGGCCCGCCGCGCCCGGCGAGAGGGCATTCCGGTGA
The DNA here is from genome assembly GCF_937890665.1 of uncultured Subdoligranulum sp. The sequence goes on along the minus strand of NZ_CALADU010000240.1, from coordinate 2,254 downwards.
TCTGGTACGGCCATTCCACCGAGGCGGACTTCCGCCATTCCTTTGTGGGGTCCGACCTGCTGGCGCCCCTCTTTAAACGGTGGCTCTGCCTGTGCTACAATCAGGCCAACTTGATCCTGACCCCCACCCCCTATGCCGCCGGCATCCTGCGCGGCTACGGGCTGTGCCCGCCGGTACAGCCCCTTTCCAACGGGGTGGACACCACCTTTTTTGCCCCCGACCCAGCGCGGCGGGCGGCCTTCCGGGAGGCCTACGGGCTGTCGGAGAACGACAAGGCGGTGATCAGCGTGGGTCATTTTATGGAGCGCAAAGGCATTCTGGACTTCATCGCACTGGCCCGCAGTCTGCCGCAGGTGCGGTTCTTCTGGTTTGGTCACACCGACCCGGCACTGGTCCCCCGCAAGATCCGGCAGGCCATGGCCGCCGCCCCCGCCAATCTGGAATTCCCCGGCTTTTTGTCCCAGAGCGAACTGCGGGACGCCTACTGCGGCGCCGATGCCTTCCTGTTTTGCAGCCACGAGGAAACCGAGGGCATCGTAGTACTGGAAGCCCTTGCCTGCGGCACCCCCACGCTGGTGCGGGACATCCCGGTGTATGACGGTTGGCTGACCGACGGCGTCAACGTCTACAAAGGGCGGGACGGGCAGGCGCTGCGCCGCAAGCTGGTGGGTCTGCTCTACAGCCGTCTGCCCGATGTGACTGCGGCGGGACGCGCGGTGGCGGAAGAACGCAGCTTGCCCCGGATCGGACAGGCTCTGCGACAAATCTACGCCGCCTTGCCCACCGCCAGCCGGCAGCGTGGTGCGCTGCCGCTCCGCCGCCCGGCGATATAATAAAACAGCCCCCGAACCCTAAGGTTCGGGGGCTGCTGCCTTTGTATGGTATCAGGATTTGTGGCTGCTGCCCCGCAGACGGGCGGTGGCACGGGCCAACGCCGCCTTGCTGCGGAAGTACTCCCGCTGGCTTTCGTGCTGACGCAGCCGCTCCTCGGCACGCTCCTTGGCGCGCTGGGCGCGGACGGCATCGATCTCCTCCGGCTTTTCCGCCGTGGAGACCAGCAGCACGGCATATTCCGAGGTGATCTCGGCAAAGCCTTGGGTCACGATGACGCTGTGCCAGACACCGTCCACCTTGAAGCGGGCTTCGCCGGGTTCCACCGCAGTGACCACCGGCTCATGGCCGGGCAGCACACCGTATTCACCGTCCAATGCGGGCAGCACAAGGCTTTCCACCTGACCGGTGTAAAACTGGCGTTCGGGGGTGATGATCTCCAGTTGAAAGGTCTTTTCCATCAGACCGCCCCCTGTGCCCGAGCTTTCTCCCGCACATCGTCCACGGTACCCACCGAGGCGAAGGCCGATTCGGGATATTGGTCCAGTTCACCGCCCAGCAGTGCTTCGAAGCCCTTCAGGGTCTCGGAGAGCGGGACATACTTGCCCTGCAGGCCGGTGAACTGCTCCGCCACAAAGAAAGGCTGGGAGAAGAACTGCTGCATACGGCGGGCACGTGCCACCGTGCGGCGGTCGTCCTCGGACAATTCTTCCATGCCCAAAATGGCGATGATGTCCTGCAGATCGCGGTAGCGCTGCAGCAATTCCTGCGCGCCGCGGGCGATCTCGTAGTGACGGCGGCCCACAATGTCGGGTTCCAAAATCCGGCTGGTGGATTCCAACGGGTCCACGGCCGGGTAGATGCCCTGTTCCACGATCTTACGGGACAAGACGGTGGTGGCGTCCAGATGGCTGAAGGTGGTGGCCGGGGCGGGGTCGGTCAGGTCGTCGGCGGGAACGTAGACAGCCTGCACCGAGGTGATGGCGCCATCCTTGGTGGAGGTAATACGCTCTTGCAGCGCGCCCACTTCGTCGGCCAGCGTGGGCTGGTAGCCCACGGCGGAAGGCATACGGCCCATCAGGGCGCTGACTTCCGAACCGGCCTGCACATAGCGGAAGATGTTGTCGATGAAGAGCAGCACGTTCTGCTTCTGGCGGTCACGGAAGTATTCGGCCATGGTCAAACCGGTCAGGGCCACCCGCATACGGGCTCCCGGCGGTTCGTTCATCTGACCGAAGACCAAGGCGGTCTTTTGCAGAACACCGCTCTCCCCCATTTCGCGCCAGAGGTCGTTGCCCTCACGGGTACGCTCGCCGACGCCGGTGAAGATGGAATAGCCGCCGTGTTCGGTGGCGATGTTGCGGATCAGTTCCTGAATCAGAACGGTCTTGCCCACACCGGCGCCGCCGAACAGGCCGATCTT
>NZ_CALADU010000239.1 GCF_937890665.1 uncultured Subdoligranulum sp. | reverse complement strand
CACACCGTTGATCTCGGCATGGCGGCTCTTCTTGGTATCGTCGATATGAACGGTACCGGCGATCTCGCTCATGATCGCCATAGCCTTGGGACGGCGGCTCTCGAACAATTCCTCAACACGGGGAAGACCCTGTGTGATATCTTCAGCCGATGCAATACCACCGGTATGGAAGGTACGCATGGTCAGCTGGGTACCGGGCTCACCGATGGACTCGGCCGCGATAATACCAACGCTCTCGCCCACCTTGACGCATTCGCCGTTAGACATGTTGGAGCCGTAGCAGCGTGCGCAGACGCCCACATGGGCACGGCAGGGCATGACCGAACGGATTTCCAGTTCGGTCATGCCGGCATTGGCGATCTTCTCGGCATCGAACATATCCATCATCTTATCCTTGCTGACCAGCAATTCGCCGGAGTTCGGATCGTAAACGTCATGCAGCGCATAGCGGCCGTTCAAACGTTCTTTGAAGGATTCGACCACCGAGTTGCCCTCGCTGATTTCGCGGACCCAGATACCCTCGGTCGCATGGCAATCTTCCTCGCGGATGATCACTTCCTGCGAAACGTCCACCAAACGGCGAGTCAGGTAACCAGAGTCAGCGGTACGAAGCGCGGTGTCAGCCAAGCCCTTACGAGCGCCTCGAGAAGAGATGAAGTATTCCAAGATGTTCAAGCCTTCGCGGTAGTTTGCGCGAATCGGCATTTCCAGCGTTTTACCGGCTGTGTTGGCAAGCAAGCCACGCATACCGGCCAACTGCTTGATCTGGTCCATAGAACCACGAGCACCGGAATCGGACATCATATAGATGGGGTTACGCTGGTGGTTGGTACGCAGGTTGTTGCCCAAAGCCTCGGAAACCTGCTCTGTGGCCTCCTGCCAGATGGCAACGGTGCTGCGATAGCGCTCCTCGTCGGAAATCAGACCGCGGTTGAAGTTCTTCATGCCCTTTTCGATCTTCTTATCCGCCGCAGCCAAAATCGCCGGCTTTTCTTCGGGGATGATGGCATCGGGCACCGCCACGGTGATGGCGGACAGCGTGGAGTATTTATAGCCCTGCGCCTTGATGGCGTCCAGCATCATCGCACAAGCCTTCGTACCATGCTTGGTCAGGCAGCGGCTGATGATGTCGGGCAGGCCCTTCTTGGTCAGCTTGTCGGACTTGCCGCCCGAAGCGATCTTCAGGGTGCGGGGGTTCATTTCGTAGTCGAACTTGTGCTCCGGATTGGTGCGGTCGACATAGCCCAGATCCTGCGGGATCGGGGTATTGAAGATGATCTGGCCCATCGTGGTATCGACAAGCGCACTCTCTTCGACGCCGTCGAAAGTCATGGTGCGACGCACCTTGATGGGGGCCTGCAGCGTAATCAAACCTTCCGAGTAGGCCATCATAGCCTCGGCCTCATCGCGGAAGATCTTGCCGTGACCCTTATCGTCGGGGTTGACGAGGGTCAGGTAGTAGCTACCCAGAATCATATCCTGCGTAGGCACCGTGACGGGCTCGCCGTCAGAGGGCTTCAACAGGTTACCGGAAGCCAGCATCAGCATTTTGGCTTCGCGCTGTGCCTCCTTGGAAAGCGGCAGGTGGACAGCCATCTGGTCGCCGTCGAAGTCGGCGTTGAAAGGCGTACAGACCAACGGATGCAGCTTAATGGCACGGCCTTCCACCAGTACCGGTTCGAAAGCCTGAATGCCCAGACGGTGCAGCGTAGGTGCACGGTTCAAAAGTACCGGATGGCCTTTGATAACGGTTTCCAGCGAGTCCCAAACCTCGGGACGAGCGCGTTCTACCATCTTACGGGCAGACTTGATGTTGTTGGCCTTTTCCTTCTCGACCAAGTCCTTCATGACGAAGGGCTTGAACAGTTCGAGTGCCATCTCTTTCGGCAGACCGCACTGATACATTTTCAGTTCAGGGCCGACAACGATAACCGAACGGCCGGAATAGTCAACACGCTTACCCAGCAGGTTCTGACGGAAGCGGCCCTGCTTGCCCTTGAGCATGTCGGACAAGCTCTTCAGGGCACGGTTGTTGGCGCCGGTGACCGGACGGCCGCGGCGGCCGTTGTCGATCAGCGCGTCCACCGCTTCCTGCAGCATACGCTTTTCGTTGCGAACGATGATGTCCGGCGCACCCAACTCCAGCAGCCGCTTCAAGCGGTTGTTGCGGTTGATAACACGGCGATACAGATCGTTCAAGTCGGAAGTGGCGAAACGGCCACCATCCAACTGCAGCAAGGGGCGCAGATCCGGCGGAATGACGGGGATAACCGTCAGGATCATCCACTCAGGACGCTGGTTGCTCTCGATGAAAGCCTCGACAGCTTCCAAACGTTTGAGCAGCCGTACACGCTTCTGACCGTTGGACTTTTCCAGCTCTTCCCGCAGCTCTGCAGAGAGTTTTTCCAGATCGATCTCCGCCAACAGCTTCTGGATCGCCTCAGCGCCCATGCCGGCTTCGAAGGTGTCTTCGTACTTTTCGCGCATCTCCTTGTACTCGCGCTCGGTCAGCAGCTGCTTTTTCTCCAGCGGCGTGAAACCGGGATCGGTAACAATGTAGTTGGCGAAGTACAGGACCTTATCCAGCTGACGGGGGCTGATGTCCAGCATCAGGCCAATACGGCTGGGAATGCCCTTGAAATACCAGATATGCGAAACGGGCGCAGCCAGTTCGATGTGGCCCATGCGCTCACGGCGCACTTTGGCGCGGGTAACTTCAACGCCGCACTTGTCGCAGATCTTGCCCTTGTAGCGGATGCGCTTATATTTGCCGCAGTGGCATTCCCAGTCCTTGGTAGGTCCAAAAATGCGCTCGCAGTACAGGCCGTCGCGCTCCGGTTTCAGGGTACGGTAGTTAATGGTTTCGGGTTTGGTGACCTCGCCATAGCTCCAAGCACGGATCTGCTCCGGGGAGGCAAGGCCGATCTTAATCGAAGCGAATTCTTTATTTTCCATTCAGCGAACCCTCTCAATTCAAGTATGACAGACGATACAGCGAAACATTATTCATCTTCAAAGGGATCGTTCATCTCGATCTGAGCCAGATCATCGGCGCTCGGCTCGCTGTCCGCATCCAGATCGTCGTCAAAGCCCTCGTCAGCGTCTTTCACACTGTAGTCATCCTGCAGCTCGCTCTCCACCAGGACATTGCCGCCCATATCGTCGTAGGTACCGGCATCGAAGCTGCTGTCATCGTCGTCGAATTCCTGGCGCATATCCACAGGATTGCCTTCCTCGTCCTGCACCACGATATCCAGACCCAGGCTCTGCAGTTCCTTGAGCATAACGCGGAAGCTCTCCGGAATGCCGGGGCGCGGGATCGGCTCGCCTTTGACGGCCCACCACGTCATCGGACTTGATGGTCAGGATCTCCTGCAGGGTGTAGGCAGCGCCGTAAGCTTCCAGCGCCCAGACTTCCATTTCGCCGAAACGCTGGCCGCCGAACTGCGCCTTGCCGCCCAGCGGCTGCTGGGTGACCATCGAGTACGGGCCGGTGGAGCGGGCATGGATCTTATCGTCGACCAGGTGATGCAGCTTGAGGTAGTACATATAGCCGACGGTGACCTTGTTGGGGAACTGCTCGCCGGTACGGCCGTCGTACACAGTGGTCTTGCCGTCGTCGGTCAGGTCGATCTTGGAGAAGTCGATGATATGGCCCTTCTCCCCCATCAGGCGGTCCAGCTTGGTGGGATATTCCGGTGCGTTTTCGCCATGCCACTTATCACGAGCCGCAGCGAAGCAATCCCGCAGGTCGGATTCGTGGGCACCGTCAAAGACAGGGGTCTGTACCTTCCAGCCCAAAGCCTTAGCCACATAGCCAAGGTTGACTTCCAGTACCTGACCGATGTTCATACGGGAGGGAACGCCCAAGGGGTTCAATACGATGTCCAGCGGCGTACCGTCGGGCAGGAACGGCATGTCTTCCTGCGGCAGAATGCGGGAAACAACACCCTTGTTACCATGACGGCCGGCCATCTTATCGCCCACGCTGATCTTACGCTTCTGAGCGATATAGCAGCGTACGCACATACGAACGCCGGGCTGCAGCTCGTCACTGTTCTCGGGGGTGAACACCTTAATATCCACCACGATACCGTAGGCACCATGGGGCACACGCAGCGAGGTGTCGCGGACTTCGCGGGCCTTCTCACCAAAGATAGCACGCAGCAGGCGTTCCTCAGCGGTCAGTTCGGTTTCGCCCTTCGGGGTGACCTTACCAACCAGAATATCACCGGTCTTGACTTCGGCACCGATGCGGATGATACCGCGATCATCCAAATCTTTCAGCGCGTCATCGCCCACGTTGGGGATATCACGGGTGATTTCCTCGGGTCCCAGTTTGGTGTCCCGCGCCTCGGTCTCGTATTCTTCAATATGGATGGAGGTGTAGACGTCCTCGCGAACCAGTTTTTCGTTCAGCAGGACGGCGTCCTCGTAGTTGTAACCTTCCCAAGTCATGAAGCCCACCAGAGCATTCTTGCCCAAGCTGATCTCACCATTCTTGGTGGCGGGACCGTCGGCCAACACATCGCCGGTCTTGACTTCATCGCCCACCTGTACGATGGGGCGCTGGTTGTTGCAGTTGCCTTGGTTGGAACGCATGAACTTGATGAGTTCGTAGGTGTCGGCGGAACCGTCGGCGCAGCGCACCACGATCTTCTCGGCATCCACATACTCCACCGTGCCGTCCCGGGCTGCCAAAATGCAGACGCCGGAGTCGGTAGCGGCCTTGTATTCCATACCGGTGGCGACGATGGGCTGCTGGGTGACCATCAGAGGCACAGCCTGCCGCTGCATGTTGGAGCCCATCAGGGCACGGTTACAGTCGTCATTCTCCAAGAAGGGAATGCAGGCCGTAGCCACAGAAACCATCATGCGGGGCGAAACATCCATGAAGTCTACCTGACTGGCTTCAAACTCCTGAATGTCGTTGCGGTGACGGCCGGAAACGCGGGAACGAACAAAACGGTTGTTCTCGTCCAGCGGCTCGTTGGCCTGTGCGACGATGTATTCGTCCTCCACATCGGCGGTCATATAGACCACTTCGTCGGTGACAACACCGGTTGCCTTATCCACCTTGCGGTAAGGCGCTTCCACAAAGCCGTACTTATTGATCTTGGCATAGGTGGCCAAGTAAGAGATCAAACCGATGTTAGGACCTTCAGGGGTCTCAATCGGGCACAGACGACCATAGTGGGTGTAGTGAACGTCGCGGACTTCGAAGCCTGCACGGTCACGAGACAAACCACCGGGTCCCAAGGCAGACAGACGACGCTTGTGGGTCAATTCGGCCAGCGGGTTGTTCTGGTCCATGAACTGGGACAGCGGGCTGGAACCGATGAACTCTTTGATTGCCGCCACAACGGGACGGATGTTGACCAAGCTCTGCGGGGTGATTTCGCCGCTCTCCTGATTCTGCAGGGTCATCCGCTCGCGGATCACACGCTCCATACGAGAGAAACCAATGCGGAACTGGTTCTGCAGCAACTCGCCCACGCTGCGGACACGACGATTGCCCAAGTGGTCGATTTCGTCGGTAACACCGATGCCGTGGTCCAAACCAATCAGATAGTTAATGGAGGCAAAGATGTCATCCACCGTAACGGTGCGGCTGATAAGCACGTCATGGTTCTGACGCAGCAATTCCTTCTGCTCTTCGGGATCAGAGGTAGCGTCCAGAATCTTGCGAATCTCGGCAAAGTTGGCGCGCTCGTTGATGCCGCACTCCGCATCCACATCAAAGCTGAAGAAAGGCTTGGCATCTACGCAGCCGTTGGAGATCACGATAACAGGCGTGCTCTCCTCACCTTTGCGCTCGACCAGCACCACAACACGGGTCACGCCGGCGGCGTCGATCTCATTGGCTTTGGCAGTGGTGATCTTTTCCCCTTTGGCCACCAGCAGTTCGCCGGTCAACGGGGCAATGATGTCCTCCGCTGCCTTATAACCGGCAATACGGCGGGCCAGCGCCAACTTGTTGTTCATCTTGTAACGACCGAACCGGGCCAGATCATACCGGCGCGGGTCGAAGAACAAGGAGTTCAAGTGGCTGCGAGAGTTTTCTACCGTCGGGGGCTCGCCGGGACGCAGCTTGCGGTACACTTCCAGCAAGCCTTCCTCGGTGGAGTGGGTGATGTCCTTCTCCAACGAAGCGTTGATCTTCGGCTCAGAGTCACCGAAGAACTGACGAATCTGCTCATCGGTGCTGAGACCCAAGGCACGAATCAACGTGGTGACAGGCAGCTTACGGTTCTTATCGATGCGGACGTAGAATACATCCTGCGAATCGGTCTCGTACTCCAACCAAGCACCGCGGTTGGGGTTCATTGTGGCCGTGAACAGGTCCTTACCGGTACGGTCCTTGCTGGAACCGTAGAACACACCGGGAGAACGAACCAACTGGCTGACAATCGCACGCTCGGCACCGTTGGAAATAAAGGTGCCGGAATCGGTCATGAGCGGGAAATCGCCCATGAAAATTTCCTGTTCCTTCACTTCCCCGGTCCAGCCGGTAATCGACGAACTCCAACACCAGATTCCCGGTGTAGTCCTCGATCGCGGCAATGTCGTGGAAGACTTCGTGCAGGCCTTCCTCCAGGAACCAGTTGTAAGAGTTCTTCTGGATCTCGATCAGATTGGGCATGCCAATCACTTCGTTGATCCGGGAGAAGCTCATGCGGGTCGTTCTGCCGTTTTGTACGGGCTTGACCTTTACCATAAAACGCGACCACTCCTATTCCATAGATTGACAAAGTTGGCAAAAGCGTCCCAAAAGCCGGCCCGCGAAACAAGCCATATTCGGCGTTTTTCACAAAGTTTTTGATTTTTGCTTTTTGGCAAAATCCCTTTAGGGCGCTCTATTCCATTTTTGTGATACTGCTTAAGTATACAGGCTAAAACCCTTATTGTCAAGGCTTTTCGGGGCTTTTTTACAACTTTTGTCTGCGCGTTGATACGCCCGGGTCCGTGTAGGATTTTTTCGGCATTTTGACGATTTTGCCCCGTTCCGCCCACCTTGACAAATCCGCGCAGCCGGTTCCAGCAAGGGTTTTTGGGCATTTTTCACAACCGTTCGTTCGTCTTTTTGTGGGAGCTCGCTCTTGACAACCCCCGCAAAATGACAAAGAAAGCCCCCGGCCGAGGCATTCGGCCGGGGACATTGTAAAAAATGCAATCAATCCAAGAAGTCGCGCAGTTTTTTGCTGCGGCTGGGATGACGGAGCTTACGCAGAGCCTTGGCTTCAATCTGACGAATCCGTTCACGGGTAACATTGAACTCTTTGCCAACTTCTTCCAGCGTACGGGGGCGGCCATCCTCCAGACCGAAGCGCAGCCGCAGGACCTTCTCTTCCCGCGGGGTCAGCGTCTTGAGCACATCGGCCAGCTGTTCTTTCAGCAGCGTCTGGCTGGCAGCCTCTGCCGGAACCGGCGCATCATCATCGGGGATAAAGTCGCCCAAATGGCTGTCCTCCTCTTCACCGATGGGAGTTTCCAAACTGACGGGTTCCTGTGCCACCCGCATAATTTCCCGCACCTTATCCACCGGCATCTCCAGCCGCTCGGCAATCTCTTCGGCGCTGGGATCGTGGCCATATTCATGCAGCAGTTGGCTGGAAACTTTCTTCACCTTGTTGATGGTCTCCACCATATGCACCGGAATACGAATGGTACGAGCCTGATCCGCGATGGCACGAGTAATTGCCTGACGAATCCACCATGTAGCATAGGTGGAAAATTTAAAGCCCTTTGTGTGGTCGAATTTCTCCACCGCTTTGATCAAGCCGAGGTTACCTTCCTGAATCAGATCCAAGAACTGCATGCCGCGGCCCACATACCGCTTAGCGATAGAAACCACCAAACGCAGGTTGGCCTCACTCAGGCGCTGCTTCGCCTTCTCTCCTTCCGGACCGCCAGCCTGAATCTTCAAAGCCAAATCGATCTCTTCTTCCGGGGTCAGCAGCGGCACACGGCCAATCTCTTTGAGGTAGACCTTAACCGGGTCATCGATGGTAATACCGTCCGTGTTCAGACTTTCCTCGAAATCGTCCACGCTGTCTTCTGTCAGCGCGGCAGCATCCGCAGCGTCCGCCGTGTCGTCGTCAACCACTTCAATACCGTTGCTCTCCAGTTCCTCGTAGAGCTTTTCCATCTGCTCTACATCCAGAACGTGGCCGCTCTCCTCCATGGCATCGCCAATTTCAGAGTTGGTCAATTTGCCGTTGCGCCGACCGCTCTCAATCAAGCTGCGAATAGAATCTTTTTTCTCTGCCATAAGTACGTTTCTCCTTTTGGTTTTCTATTGCTACTCTGCGCGCTTTTTGCGCTGGGAAAAGTTTGTTGGCTTGCCATCCACCTCAGGTATCATCCGGTTGTGGATCTTGTACCCCTTTTTCCTTTTTGACATTGGCAAAAAAGCTAAGGAATTGATCATCACTGGTTCCTGCCACCCGCTCACTGATAGGTTTCGCGTTTTGCAGACGTTCCAGATACATATCAATGTCCCGCCGGGTGAGCTTTTGGTCGTGATTTTGGGCTTGCGCATGTGCTACTTGCTGAAATGTTTTTTCTTCTAACATTTGCTGCAAAGATGTTAAGTTCACCGGCAGCTTTTCGTCTGCACAGCGGAAAATCGCCTGCAACGCCTGCTGCATTTCCGGCAGCAAAATGCTGTCCATCTGCAAATGGGCGCGCACATAGGGAATCTCTTCCGGCTCTTGCAGTAACGCCGCCACCAACTGCCTGCCGGCACTGGCCGCGCCCAACGCTGCATCGCCCCCCTGTGTATAAGGAATCCTGATATCGGCAGCAATGCTTTGCTGGGCCATCTCTTTCTGCTCTTTGCGCCGTCCTCTTCGCTCCGCCGCGCGCAACGCCCCTTGCATTTGGGAAACGATGGCCTGCTTGGAAACACCGGTTTCCTCCGCCAAGCGTCCCGCGTACACATCCCGGGCCGTGGGACTCACCCAGTACCCCGTCAAAATGTCGATTGCCTCATGAATGTAGTTGAGGCGTCCATCGTCGCTGCGCAAATCATATTTGGACTTTGCTTTCTTAAGCTGGAACTCGGTTGGATTGGCGGTGCCGTTGAGCAGCATATCAAACCGTTCCCGTCCATATTTTTTGATAAACTCGTCCGGGTCTTTAGCCCCTTGGTAGCTCAGCACGCTGACCTTTACCGGGCTATTCGCAAACAGCCCCAGACTGCGTTCCGTCGCTTTCTGTCCCGCTTCGTCCGAGTCATAGCTCAGCACTACCTCGTCGGCATATTCGCTCAACAGTTTGACCTGCTCTGCCGTCAGCGCTGTACCACAGGCACACACCGCAGTGTCAAAGCCTGCTTCGTGCATCGAGATCACGTCCATATACCCTTCGCAGAGGATATACCGTTTGCTGGTGGACTTTTTGGCTATGTTCAGCGCAAACAAAGTGCGGGATTTGTGGTAGACCTGTGTTTCAGGACTATTGATATATTTGGGTTTGGAGTCATCCAGCACCCGGCCGCCAAAAGCGATGATGGATCCCCGCACGTCAATGATGGGTACCATCACGCGATGGCGGAAAATATCATACAGGTTTCCTTTGGCGCTGCGCTTAACCAGACCGGAGCGCTCCAACTCGCTCTCGCTGAAGCCTCGCCTGCGCAGGTAGTGCAGCAATCCGCCAAAATCCTGCGGCGCATAGCCCAGCCCAAAGCGGCGGATGGCCGCATCGGAAAGACCACGCTTTTCTTTCCAGTACCGGCGCGCCTGCGCTGCCTCCGGTGTCTTCGCATTGAGCTGCTCATAAAAGTACCGGGCAGCACAGCGGTTGATCTCCAAAAGACGTTGCCGCGCCTTTGCCTCTTTGTCCTCTTCTTCCGGCAGCGGCATTCCCACCCGGGACGCCAACTGCTTTACGCTTTCCACGTATCCGAGATTATTGTACTTGCGTACAAAGTTTATAACATCGCCTGCCGCTCCGCAGCCAAAGCAGTAGAAGCTCTGGGTATCGGGGTACACGACAAAGGACGGTGTCTTTTCGTTGTGAAACGGGCACAGCCCGCTCAGCGTACGGCCACGCCTACGCAGTTGCACATACTGGCCGATCACTTCTTCGATATCGTTGCGGCGTACCACTTCCTGTATGTATTCCTGTGGGATCAACCCATTCCACCTCCCTCATGCAGAAGAATGCCGTCTCACAAAACCTGCCACTTTTTCGGCACAAACCATTCTACAAACAGTCGCGTGGCAAACTCATCGCTCATACCGCTGATATAGTCGGTTGCAGCCCGGTCTACGCCCTCGTTGTAGGCAATCTCGAGATAAAAGTTAGGCAGCAGTGCCGGTTCTTCGCACAGACGCTCATACAACTCTGCGATGAGCTTGTCCACCTTTTTCTCTTCTCGCTTCGCTTCCCGGTCCACATATACGGTAGAATACATAAAATCCTTTAGGATCGCATAGGCAGCTTCCACCTCGGGGGAAAAATTGATCCGCCCGTTTTGGCTGTGCTCCACCAGATCCGCAATCATCGTAGTGATGCGCTGAGACTTCGTGTGGCCCAACACCGCAGTAGCCTCAGCGGGAATCTGCCGCGGGTCCAGCACGCCTGCCCCCACAGCATCTTCAATATCATGGTTGAGAAAGGCGATATGGTCCGCGCGGCGCACCACGCAGCCTTCCGGCGTGCGGGCCCACGCCCCCGTGGTGTGCGTAATAATTCCGTTGCGGACCTCCCAGCTCAAATTAAGCCCCTTGCCGTCCTTTTCCAACAGATCCACAACCCGCAAACTTTGGCGGTAATGGGTAAAGCCGCCGGGGCAAAGACGATTCAGCGCCCGCTCCCCTGCATGACCGAAAGGAGTATGCCCCAAATCATGGCCTAATGCAATCGCTTCGGTCAAATCCTCATTAAGGCGCAACGCCCGGGAGATGGTCCGGGCAATTTGACTCACTTCCAACGTGTGCGTCAATCGAGTGCGATAGTGATCTCCCTCAGGGGAAAGGAACACCTGTGTTTTCTGTTTGAGGCGGCGGAACGCCTTACAATGCAAAATACGATCCCGGTCCCGTTGGAAGCAAGGGCGAATCGGATCCTCTTCTTCCGGTTTACGGCGGCCCCGGCTATTTTCGCTCAAGGTCGCATAGCGGCTCAGCGTTTGGCGTTCAATCGCCTCGGTTTCTTCTCGGATCGTCATGCTGCCGCCTCCTTTCTTTGCTGTTTTCTATTTATATATACGATAAAACTGCGGCAAACACTCTATTTTTTTCGGGAATTTCATGTTTTTTCAAAAAGGAGCATATTCCGGTTCCGAAACCTCTACCTGCGCAGTACCACGAGTCAATTCCGCCAAGGTTTGGCACAAGGCGTCTTCCTCTCCCGCCGGCATACGCCAAACCAAGGTTACCCCGTCTGCAAACTGAGGTTCTTCCAATTTTCCCCCAGCCGCTACGATGATACGTTGTGCCTGTTCGAACACCCCATAGGATACCCCCACCCGGCAGTTCACGATCAGACGCATACTGACCAATTCTGCATTTTGCAAGGCTCCGGATGCCGCCGCCGTGTAGGCGCGCACCAACCCGCCGGTTCCCAACAGGATCCCACCGAAGTAACGGGTTACCACCACAATCACATCCGATAGTCCTGCATGGCCGATAGCCTCTAACACCGGCGTTCCCGCCGTCTTGGCGGGTTCCCCATCATCGGAATAGCGGGTCCGACCATTTTGCAGCACATACGCGTACACATTGTGCCGTGCCGTGCGATTGGCCGCTCGGACTGCATTCAACACCTGCAGCGCTTTTTCTTCGGTATCGGCAAAAGCCGCTGTACCAATAAAGCGACTGCGTTTTTCTTCATAGGTAAAGGTTGCCGTACCACGAATGGTCTTATAGTCGGACATGAAAACTCCTTATATAAACAGCCAAAAATACCCCAGATGTCGCCATCTGGGGTACAGTGCAAACAAACTTATTTGCCAGCGTTGGCATAACGGCGCTTGAAACGCTCGACACGGCCACCGGTATCGACCAGCTTCTGCTTGCCGGTGTAGAACGGATGGCACTTGC
>NZ_CALADU010000238.1 GCF_937890665.1 uncultured Subdoligranulum sp. | reverse complement strand
TCAAAATTGTCTGTGTCTTTCCGGTACCGGGAGGCCCCTGGATGATGCTGATCTGTGAGGAAAGAGCATTCTCCACCGCTGTTTTCTGGCTCTGGTTCAGGCCAAAAGGATAGATGACTGCCTCGGGGAGCGTCCGCACCGCGGGCTTCTTGGAAGAATCCAGATAGCAGGATAGTACAGTTGCGTCGCTGACACTTTTGATTCGCTCGTACTGGGCACTCAGGATATTGAGCCCACCTTCGGCAACCAGACTGACCGCCGATGCCGTTTCTTTGAAATACTCAAAAACACCTGCCTGTTTCTGGTTCATAAGGCAGTTTTTCTGAAGTTCCACTTGGCTTTTGGAGCATGTAAGGACTTTTTTCCCCGTTCTGAGGAAGCGATAAAAGGGGCCAAAATCCAGAATCTCATCGACCTGCGAAAGAGGGTTTCCGTCCACGGTAAGGATAAACTGCGCGGGATCAATTCGGCTTTGTACTTTTAGAAGCTGCACCTTTTCGGCGTGGTAGCGATAAGGCTTAGGAGACGTGGTATAGACCACCTCGCACATACCGCCTTGAAAACGGAAGCTGGCGACGGAGTCAGTTTTATCCTGCCCGTTGATCAGAAGCATATATTTTTTGCTGTCCATCGCAGACCTCTTTCACTACATTCTTTACCGCATCACTTTGTCGAGCAGTGCCTGATACCCATCGATCACATCATAAACAACATCACCGTTGCTAATAGCCTTAAAATGCTCTTTGGCACAATGGATCTTAGCTTTTTCAATATCACGCAGCTGCATAGATCGCATGGATCCCTTGGTTTCTGCCACAAAATAGATGTGCTTCACCATCCCCTCATAGAATGCGATGGCCCAGTCCGGATTGTAGCGTCCCACTGGCGTGGAAATATAAAACCCATTTGGCAGTTTTACATAGACCGCTACTTCCGAGTGAATGTCCAATTCTGTGGCGAAGTCCCGCTCGTTGGTGGAGTCATAGAGGATATGATCATAGAGGTGCTTATCTGCCTTCATCGCATTAGTCCCGAGGTGGCCCTTTAGCGTAGGCTCGGTGAACACATCGGTGTCGTAGCAGTCATCCAAAACATTGTAGGTAATATGCTGAATGATGGCAGTGGCCTTTTCATCGTTGATGAGGGCGGCTGCTTTGATAATAAACTCCTCTGGGTTCTCCCGGAACTGGTTGAAAACCAACGGCTCAATACCAGTTAGAATTGCAATGATGGCTTTGCGGGTAAGTCCTGTTTCATCCACCAATTTGCCGACCAAATCGTATTTGACGGAGCTATTGGCCCGAACTTGTTTGTCCTGGGAATACATCTCAGATTTTTTCTTAGAGAAAGAAGTCCCTTCCAGCAAAGAGTCCTTAGATTTGACTTCCTCCATAGATCCACTTTCCACCTTAAAGTAGATTTTAGAAACACGAAGGTTATGGTTCAGTGCGGTAATTGACTTCTGGATCAGTTCTTCGGTATTAAAATCCACTACATAGACGGATTTACTGTTGATTTTAGACCAGAGAGCCTTGAATTCCGGCATGGCCAGTTTGTTCTGATCCACCTGCAGCTCCACATTGTTGCTTCGGGCATTCTCTGGCTTCATGACTCGGTCATTATAAACGGCATCCAGAATATCCAGGACAGATCCCGCACAGTCTGCGGCTTCTTCCGCAATTTTTACTTGGTTGTTAGCCTTATCTTCAAAAAATTTGTCTGTCAGTATGCCCTTACGATCCACATAGCCGTTAATAATCAGGTCATAGCAGATGGCTTGTGCGAGGGCCTCATCCACCACCTGTTCATTTCCAGAGGTATCCTGGAGGACTTTGCCTTTAAACAGGTCCGCCGTAACCGCACGGGGCCGGTCCGCCACAGCTTCCGCCATTTCAGACTGCAGGCCCTTTGCAAAACTTTCGTAGCTTTCACTGGCGATAACGGTCAGGATGTTGATATTGTGTACCTCATTGCCCAGAACATTGGCATCCATACGGTCTCCGTCCTGGTTGACGCACAGACGCAGCCCGCGGCCCACTTCCTGGCGCTTGCGAACCTCACTGCTGCTTTGCTTCAGGGTACAGATCTGGAACACATTGGGGTTGTCCCAACCTTCCCGCAGGGCGGAGTGAGAGAAGATAAAGCGCACCGGGGATTTTTTCGGATCACGGTCCAGCAGCAGTTCCTTGTTTTTCATAATCAAGTCATAGGCGTCAATATCGTCGGAGGTCTTTTCCTTTTTGTCTCCTAACTTACTGTCCGTCATGCGACCCTTTTTATCTACGGAAAAATATCCTGCATGGGTGTCCGCTGCCTTGATTGAATCCAGATACTTGAGATATTCTTCCTCGCCAACACCCAGTTGAAGAGTGGAGACAATATCGTTGTACTCCTCTTCAAAAATATCTGCAAAGATGCCATTGTAAGGCTGCCCCGCAGCATCATATTGCTTGTAGTGGGCCACCTCGTCAATAAAGAATAGAGAAAGAACCTTGATGCCCTTATAGAATAACTGCCTCTCTCGTTCGATGTGAGAGAGGATGGTCTCCCGAATCTGGATCCGGCGTAACTGCTCCTCACTGACCTTACCGACCACATCACCGGCATAGAGTTTGACTCCGTTTAGAAATTCCAAAGAGTCATCTCGCCCATCAATGGCCTTCACCACAAAACCGTTTTTATATTCCTCAAGCTTTGTGGTTTCACCGGAATTGTCATAGAGGTTATAGCCAATCCCAACCTTGCGGGTGACCTTCCGAACCCCGGCAGATCCCCGGTAGTCAAACTGAATGGTGGCGGTGGGATCCGCCTTGGAGAGGTTGATCCCCTCCAGGTAAACGAAGCCGTCGGTAGCGGTACTGCCGCTCTCGGTGATTCCCTTGACGGCGATTTTCTTTACCAGCTTCTTGTTATATGCCTCCATGGCGTCCAAACGATAGACCATATTGTAGATGCTGTCCGACTTATGAGTGGCGGAGTAGCGGAGCGTAAAGAGGGGATTGAACTCCTTTAGTCGCTCCTTGGTCTGCTTTCCCTCTACCGACTGGGGCTCGTCAATAATGAGAATCGGATTGGTCCTGGCAATGATGTCGATGGGACGGCGGGAGCGAAATTCGTCCAGTTTCATGTAAATACGCCGGGCATCCTTGCCCCGGGCATTGAAGGCTTGGGAGTTGATAATCATCACATTGATAGAGCTGTCTGAGGCGAAGCGATCAATCTCCGTAAGCTGGGAAGAGTTGTAGATAAAAAAACGAACCTTTTTTCCGTACTCTTCCGCAAAGTGCTCCTGAGTCACCTCAAAGGATTTGTAGACGCCTTCCCGGATAGCCACACTGGGGACCACCACGATGAATTTGCTCCAACCGTAGTGCTTGTTGAGCTCATACATGGTCTTGATATATGTGTAGGTTTTGCCCACGCCCGTCTCCATCTCAATGGTCAGGTTGTATCGGCCCTCTAAACGAGCGGAGGGGGTGATCTGATTGGTTCGCTGGATCTTATTCAGATGCTCCAGCACCACTTGGTCATTAAGTTCAGGCACAATGGGCTCATTGCGCCAGCCGGTAAATTCCCGCTCCTCCAGGGTAATCTGGTGCATCTCAGACCCCCGGTCCATCAGGTATGTGGGTGTTAGGTAGGGCTGTCCGACGAACACATCCACCACGGCTTTGGCAGCTTCGGCCTGAAATTTTTGATGTTTGAATTGGAGTTTCATAAAGGATTCCCCTTATACTTCTTACGGATCTGCTCCAAATTATTTCTTATGCATTGGGCTCGATTATCTTCGTACATTTCATCAAATTCCGTATCTGTCCAGTTAGGTTTCGACACAGGAACTAAGGCTACATCGTAATGGGCGAGCATGGTACGAATTGAGGCATTTGCAAAAGCAGCAACAAATCGAAAATCCACGGCGGGCGTAGGCTTTCCCTCAAAGCAGTAGCGCCAATCAACAAAAGTATTGGAGGCTAAAACGAGCTCATCCATACACTTTTGAGCATCTCTGTATTCTGGCGCTTTTTCAACCAAATAATTGAATATTTCGTACTGGTAGTCTTCGGGTAGCTTTAAGAACAGAACCAGCAGATTATGCTCTTTTCCATAATCAATTGAGTTTTTTACCAGAATTGCCTTGAGACTCAGCTCAATGGAAAAAGCACCGTTCACCAGCAAAGGAACATTATACATAGGTTCCCCTGTGCTTCTCTCAACTTGCTCAAGCGCAATATAGGCATTATAAAAAGATTTTGCTTGATATACTAAGAAATCCGCATTCATCAGATCACCTTCACCCGGGTATCAGGAGCCAGCAACTTGAAGATTTCGCCCACATTGATTTTCTCCGGGCTGGTGGCAAAGCTACTGTCACGGAATACGGCCCGGAGGGGCTTACGCCGGGCGATTTCTCGAATGACGCTCTCCGGTACATTTTCATCAAAGCAGGCGATCAAATCACCCTCGTTGTAGGTATGGACGGTGCAGCCTTCCATTTGCTCCGAGTGGTAAGGCATGGACAGAGAAAGCCCCCAATCCAGCAAGCAGCCAAAGAGCAGGTCCAGGTCGGTACGGTCTCTTTTGATGTTGGAGGCCATGTTCTGGAGCATCTGCTGGCTATACTCCTGGGCAGAATAGTAGACATCCTCCATATTGGTAGTATCCAGTTTGAGAACACGGAAACCATTATCGAATCCCGCGGCTTTGTCAATTAGGACATCGGATTTATCAAGAATTTCATTTTCTTCCTTTGGCAAAAACATTACCGTCCCCAACGTAAGTGCAGCGTTATTGAATATCTTATCTCTTAATTCCTCTCCAGCTCTGCGAATACGCTCTTTCCCGATGTCGCAGAGGGTTTCATATTGAGGAGAAGGACTTTTTTCCGGAAGTTGTACCAGAATAAATTTACGGTGACCGCCATCCTCCGCGTTTTTTCGCATGACTGCGTGGGCAGTTGTAGCAGAACCAGAGAAAAAGTCCATTACAATGGAATCCTTATCCGTAGCAACGGTAAGCATACGCTCCAGTAAGCGAACCGGTTTCGGCGTGTCAAACGGAGCGGAGCCATCAAACAAATTCTTGAGTTCTTTTTTCGCCTCGTCAGTATGGCCTACTTCCGTGTGAGCCCAAAAATTTGTGGGTAATTTCCCGTTGTTTTCATTCAGATAGGTTTTCCGCGCTATTCCTCCAGTTCCGTTTTTTGTAAAATAAAACCGCGGCCATGGTCCGGTTTCGTAAACTTCTTGTGCAAGCTTTTGTGATATTGATAGAGGAAGAGACAAAACAATTCCTTTAACATTTGGGCGAACATCTTTTGGGCTTATTCCGCAGATTTTTGCTCTCTCGTTTGCATCATCTAAGTCCTTGAGTTCGTACGGACACCATCCCTGCATAATACGGAGCATTTCATCCTGCTGATAACGCCAATGTGCATTATCACTTGGATAAATTAATTCCCCAGTAAACGGATGTTGGATGGCATATACCATTCCCTGGTGTGTAGACGCATCTGATGCAAATGCATTGTCTGCACGCCACAAAGTATGGTCGTGGTCTGGATTTTTGTACTTTGCGTCCATTTCTGCCGTTCTGGGTAATGCATATGGAGTCCAAGAAGTTTGTTTGCTGTACGCAACAATATGCTCTATCTCATTAACAACGCCCTTTGAGTCATTGCGGGTGGAATATGTTCTTTGCCATGAAATATCTGCCACAAAATTACTTTCACCAAATACTTCGCTGCACATTTTCAGCAGGTCAGCGCACTCATGATCATCAATAGAAATGAAAATAACACCATCGTCCGACAGCATATTTCTGGCCAGCATCAACCGGGGATACATCATACTGCACCAGTCGGAGTGGAACCGTGGATTGCTCTCCGAATTCTCCACAAAGTTCTTGTTGCCCTCTTCGTCAAACAGGCCGATCTGCTGGTCATACTCCTGCTTGTCCATCTCAAAACGGTCATTGTAGATGAAGTCGTGGCCGGTGTTGTAGGGCGGGTCAATATAGATCATCTTCACCTTGCCCAGGTACGCTTCCTGCAGGAGCTTCAGCACCTCCAGGTTGTCACCTTCGATGTAGAGGTTCTCCGTGGTGTCCCAGTTCTTGCTCTCCTCCGGGCAGGGGCGCAGAGTCTTGCGGATGGGTTTGTTGGCCTCTACGATGGCGGCTTTCTTGCCTACCCAAGTGAACTCATAGGCTTCGTCTCCCTCCAGTACTGCGTCAGACAGCAACTGCTTGAGCAGGTCAAAATTGATAGCCTTCTTCAGTCCACCGTGGCCATCCGGTCCCTCAGTCACGCACCCGGGGAAAAGAGCGGCCAGTTTCTCTATATTCTGCGCCGTCAAATCCGGCGTCTCAAATTTCATGTGGTTCATCAGTTTTATCCTCCGCTGTTTCTTCCGGCGACTCCTTAGGATTCTCCAAATCTATTTTTAAATCTTGAAGCGATTTTTGCAATTCAAGCAATGCGGCTGGTGCTTCAAACTCAGGTATTTTTATAGATCCAGCAATTTTTTGGATTTCTTGAAGCGCTGGAGGAATGTCCATTTTAATTTTTGAAATTTGTTCAATATTTTTCTGAATTTGAGAGAATTCGTAGGAAGAAAGATATGTCTTTATTGCGTTAAATTCCGGAGAACTTGCAATGCGGTTATATTCTTCAAGTGTTGCAAGCATTCCCGCATTATTAAATGTATAAATGGATGCTTGTACCTCAGCAAGCTGTTCTCGCCAGTCTTGTTTAGTAGTATCCATCTCTTTAATGGCATTTTCTATTACAGTATTAAAATCTTGTCTATCTTCATGCTGTGGAGTTTTTGCTTTAGCAATGATGATTTTATCGATTGCTATGTCAAGCTGCCTATTGATCCTCTTTAGCAGGTTGAGAGCAGAATTATAGGATACTGTTCCCATATTGTGTGCGTGCATAACATCATTTCGGAACTGTTTGACCTGTGTAAAGTCAGTACTTAATGAAGGAACCGCGTCATTTCCAATCAATCGATCCCAAAGTGTGCTTTCGGATATCTGCTGTAATGTTGCAAGTATCTCTGTTTTGGTGAACTGCCATGTTTTTTCGTTAATTGATTTTTTGACATCTTTAACGAATTGCGCATCGGAGAACAGCAAGGTAAAAATTTCTCCCAAATCTTTACTTTCAAGATCCTTTATAACGCCTGTATCACCTGTGTCTTGGCTTAAAGCACTTTTTAAATAAAGTAATTTCCTCAACTTACGTTCAAATTCGTTGAAACGTGGATAAAGGGCCCTGTTGTAGTAAGCCGAGCATCCATTACTTAAGATCGTTGGATGAAACTTGTCTACAACGAAGTCATTCACAACAGAAAGAATATTCGCATTTCTTTCATTTTCTCCGTCCAATGAAAATGTGACAAGCCAGCAGTCAGAATTTTCAATATCGTATGTTTTTACCTTAACAGATTTATATGTATAGTGTTCGACTTCATATCTATATTTTTCACCGCTGAAAAGGTATTCTTGTATCATAATAGCTCCTCCGACTGCTTTTTTAACGCTTTTAGCTCCGTATTTAACTCCACCTGCCGGTTGAGCTGTTTTTCTTTTCTGATCTTGTTTTCCAGTGCCGTGATCTGTTTTTGGAGCTGCTTCCGCCGAAGATCCCGCTCCACGGAATCCTGCAAGTCCTTCTCTCCGCTGGAGGCAAGGCTCTCTCCGGCGATCTGCCGGACAAAGTTCTCGTACACCGCATCCATGGAAAGGCCCTCTATTTTGAGGGGAAGCAGCTCCACGTCCATCCACTGTGTGTGATAGTATTGGCGGACCTGAAAAGCGGTACTGCCGGAGGCGGCCTCCTTATAGCCGATCCATGCCTGGTACTTCCCTTCATGCTCCAGCAGGAAAAGAATGTGGTAGGGGATCTCCCGGTCGATCTGGAGCAAGACAGTTTCATCCAGGGAGGGCCGGTTCAGGCAAATCTCCAGCACTTCCAACTCTGTGACCGTTTTACCGGGAGCCAGATTAGCCGTGGAGACAGCAATTTTGTTTCTCCACCAGATCGTCCGGATTTGTTCCGTAAAAGACTTTTTCAGGGCGGGTGTCACCGATAAGTTCTCATAGAATTTCTGCTTGGGGATACGCTTGTTAAATTCCGTGCTTTTCGGCAGATTCAGCATCGGGACTCCCTCCTCCATTTATACCCCAAAAGGTCAAAAGCAGATGCTATTTTAGTAATTCATTTTCTCCCAAATAGTTTAGGAACGCATCCATAATTTGCTCGGTCCGTTTTTGAATATCCTTTTCCGTGAAATCAGTTGCGGTTTCAGAAAGGCAGCGTAATTCATGGTTCTTTGTGCCCTCCTTTTGCTGGTTACGGCTATTAGTGAATCCTTGATAATATTTCACTTTATCCTCAAAGCGGTAATCCGCTGCCCGGATATTGATCCGCTTTTCAAGAAGCGCTTTATTACCCAGAGCTTCCAAATTCTTAACATCTGTAAGAGATTTATCTTTTTCATACCGGTTCCTGGCGTAAATATGTTCAATTTCTAATACAGTCTCAAGAGGAAAGAGTTCCTGCTCCTCATCCTCAAATGCCCACCAAGCCAGCATGGACTTCGTAATTGGTCTAATGTTGCTAAAGGTAAAATTACCAAACATACTCTGAACCTTTTCTGGTTCAAATTTGTACTCCGCAAAAGTTACAGGTGCTCCATTAACGATATTAACCATCTCTGCATACACCGGAGTTCGCAAAGCATTAACACCTGGGTTCGTAACCGCATACGTCCAGATAAACCCAGTAATTTTTCTAAGGAACTGATAGAACTGCTCTTCCTCAAGAAGACCCTCAGCATCTTTATTCTTCATAAAGAACACGGAGACGGCATAAGTCCACATTCCGTTAGGTGCATAATTTAAGACAAATAGGCGTCGGAGAATTCTGGAAGAAAAGTGATCTTTATCTTGATTGACTACATCTTCCCAGAACTGTGCAAGCGTAATCAAATCATTGAATGTATCTTCTTTTTTGAGAAGCGCATAGCCGTCTTTCTCATAAAACTTACGCAATGCTTCTGTAGTAGACGATTTAATCCCCAATTTTGCGCGGATATAGTACATATACCGTGTAAAAAGCTCATCCATAGGAGTTCCATTTAACGGGTGGAAAATCGACTCCGTCAGTTCTTCCAGCTCTTTCCATCGCTTTATAAAAATGTCTTTTTCTCCACGCTTGGAAAAATATTTATAGAACTGAGCCTTAAAAATATCAGAATCGGAGAGGGGCATGCCACGGTCATTTAGCGTAGAAAAAATTCGGAGTGCTGTGTCTTGCGATTCAGCTTCAATCGGGAGCAGAATACAGTTATTCATGATGCGAGTGGGCAAGTAAGCAAAATATGTTGGATATTTTGCCAGGAAGTCATCGATACAGTTTTGGAAAAATCGATAATTCGTGGCATACCTGCTCTTTTGGCCTGCTTTGATAACACCGTCTTTTAATATTTCGAGAAACTCATCCTTATCTTTATCGGTCGCAACCTCAGAATCAATTTTTAAGGCTGACATATCGGGCTTTCCAAATTCGTCTGTCCTCCAAATGCATTTTGCGATATCTTTGCTCGTTTCAACAGATGCTTCGTCCTTCATATGGCCAAATTTGGCATAGAAGGCGCGAAGAAGTAGCATTAGAGTAGTAAGCCGCTGCTGCCCATCAATCACTTCCAATTGACTGTTTTCGTTTTTATATGTGACAATAGGGCCAAGAAAATATTCGCTATTTCGATCAAATTTTGTTCGTCCTTCATCTGGAATTGCAAAAGTAAAAATATCATCCCATAAGGTTTGACATTCAGTCTCTCCCCAGGCATAAGGTCTCTGGTAATCTGGAATCAAAAAATCTGCTCGTTTATCTTGAAAAAGGTCTTTAATGGTCTTCTGATCGACATTTAATTTCGACACGGTTTCTACCCCCAATAGAGTAATATTTTCCCCTATGCTATTAGTCACTTAACAACCAAAAAACAAATTAATTCAAAATCATCCAGACCAGATACTTGAGAGAGGAGGGCGGTGGTGCCACCGCTCTTAAATAGGCTATTAATATCGTTTTCTTCTTTCACATCAACAATAGAGTTAACGGCTATGTTCAACAATTCTGACATCTCAGACATATTACGCCCGTCATCTGTCTCCTGATTAAACTTCCGGCACAGGTCGGAAATAGGCTCCATTTTCCCCCTGCACAGAAGACGGATAGTATCAAGCATTTGCTTAGGATCCAGGTAATCACAGTGGATTTCCCCATCCATGCCGACATAAACCATATAGAACGGATGAATACGGTTCCGGC
This sequence comes from uncultured Subdoligranulum sp., assembly GCF_937890665.1. The sequence goes on along the minus strand of NZ_CALADU010000238.1, from coordinate 1,716 downwards.
TGTCCACATTGACACTGTCATTTACATTTCGGAGTACAAAGATGGCTCCGGCAGGGGCATCATCCCGGGCCGGAACTACAGCATGCATGCCGTGAGGCGTAGCCTCCACATCATGATGGTGCTTCATATACTCCAACAGATCTAAGCGGAATTCGTTTAGCCCAAGATCCATGATGGAAATTCCGGTGGTCATCTCCTCAATATCTACTACTTCCTCCTGAAGCCGTTTCAGCTGCTGACGACGATACTCCAGGTCGCCCTTCTCTTCCTCATTGATCAGATCATCGTCGCCAGTGGAGGTCATGATGGAGATTTTCATGCGGGTCTCCACACGACTTTTCAGGTTAATGTACTCATCCAGATCCATGTCGGGCCAGAAGTTCACCAATTGGATCACCGAGTTCTGGCTGCCAATGCGGTCGATACGGCCAAACCGCTGGATGATTCGCACCGGGTTCCAGTGGATATCATAGTTAATGAGATAGTCACAGTCTTGGAGATTCTGGCCCTCGGAGATGCAGTCCGTGGCGATCAGAATATCCAGTTCTTCCGTACTATCCTGCATTAAAATATCTCGTCCTTTGGAAACAGGAGAGAAGCAGGTAAGCACAGTATTCAAGTCAGCGCGTAGGCGGGGGATTGTGGTTTTCCCATCAACCGTTCCGGTAATCTCCGCCGTATTCAAACCAAATGCCTGCTTCACGAAAGGAGCGACCTGCTGGTAAAGATAGTCTGCAGTGTCAGAGAAAGCTGTAAAGATAATCATTTTCCGATTTCCTGGGTTGATAGGATTCGCTTGCTTTTTCTGAATCATCCCCAGCAGTGTCTGCAACTTGGTATCATGTTTTGGAGTAATATCCCCAATCATTAGGGAGAGTAGCTGCAGGTTATCGGCATCTTTTTCCAACTCCCGCAGCCAGGAAAGGTAGTCCATATCTGCCAGGTCAATTTTGATCCGTTTTCCAACAGAGAAATAGTCGGTATTCTGGTCGTCCATATCAAACTCGTCGACATTTGCAAAGTCCTCAAGTTCCAGCAGTTTGCCACCGGACTGATAGGCGTGGATGGTTTCGATGGTGGACTGGATCAAATGATATACCCGATCAATGGTGAGACGGAAGGCATAGACAGAACTCTCCAGTCGTTTGAGCAAATTGATGCTCATTAGGCGACGGATGCCCTCCTCACGTCCTTTTTGTGTTAGGCTTGTCCCTTTGTTATGGGTAAGTTCCTCGTATTTGGAGAGCCGGGAAGGCATGATATAGTAGGTGGGAGTGTAGATAGACAGATTGAGCGATATTAGTAGTTCATAGATTTGGTTGTAATTGATAGCATCTCCCAAGTCTGTCAGACAGGGGCGGAGGGAGATCGGTTTGAGCCGCTCTGGGAACTTGCCGATATCGGCAGTATCGTAATATTTCTCAATATGTCTTCTGGAGCGGGCAATGGTCACGCTGTCCAACACCTCAAAGAAGTCAAAATCCAGCATCTTGAGCAATGCATCGGTGGACCGCTCCTCAGCCGGAAGACGGCTCCATTCATTGAAAGCCTTTTGGGCCCGGCGAAAGATTTCATCAATAGTGGTACTGGTATCCAGTTTCTCATTGATTTGGGCAGAGTCTCCCTCATAGGCCAGCGCCAGTTGGTTTTTCAAGTCGATAAATCGATTGTTAACCGGGGTGGCAGAGAGCATCAGGACCTTTGTACGAACACCCG
>NZ_CALADU010000237.1 GCF_937890665.1 uncultured Subdoligranulum sp. | reverse complement strand
CCGCCCGCCACAGATAGTCCGGAACGGACTTCCGGACCTGCTCCTCGGCGGTTTCCTCCTCCAACAGCTGCCAGATGCAATCCCGGGTCTGCAGGTGGAGGGTGCAGCTGTCCATGTCACGGCCCGTCACCAGCAGCCGGGCCGTGTCGCTCATCCGCTGGCGCTGCAGCAGCCAGATGGTGTCGGCGGCACCCATCAGGCCGTTGGACCCGGAAATCTGCTGGAACGGGTCGGATGCGCCCTGTTTGCGCAGATGATGCACCAGCAGCAACCCGATACCACGGCGGTCCGCCAGGGATTTCAGCGCGCTCATATCCTGGTAATCGCTGGCGTAAGCGCCGTTGTTCGGGTCGGCGGTGCGGACCTTCTGCAAGGTGTCGATAACCACCAGCCCGGTTTCGGGGTGTTGGGACAGAAATTTTTCAATCTGGAGTTCCAGCCCGTCCCCGATGGCGCAGCTTCCGGTCTGGAAGTACAACCGGCTGGGAACGGGGTCCTCGGTCAGGCGGAACAAACGCCCCTGGATGCGGGCGTAGGTGTCCTCCAGACAGAGGTACAGCACGGTCTGCGGCTGAGTGGTGCGGCCCCAGATCTCGCCGCCCCGGGCCAGCTGCAGGCAAAGCCACAGGCACAGCCAACTTTTGCCTGCCTTGCTGGCACCGGCCAACAAGGAAAGCCCGGCGGGCAGCAGGCCGGGAATCAGCCACCGCACCGGCGGCAGCGGGGTGGAAAGTAGAGTTTCAGCATCAATAGGTTCGTTTCTCTGCATGGCATACGCCTCCTTCTTGCTGGGCCACAGGCCGCCAAACGAGGCCCTGTGGCGCGACCTTTGCGACAATGCGGGTGACGTGCCCGCCGCCCGGCGGCGCGCGGCACGGCGCGGATTTGGGCGCAGGTACGGAGTGAATCTTAATACGATTCACTTTGTCGGGAAAATCGCTTGCGTGAATCTTGTTAAGATACCTTTGGCCGCAATACAGCAGAAAGTGAATCATGCTATGATTCACTTTTCCTGCGGCGGATTTCCAGTGAATCATGCTATGATTCACTTTGCAGGTCTTGCCCGGCAAAACCCGCCCCGTGTGCATTGGTTAGCAGATAGCGGATGACGTTGATTTTGGGAATCTTGTAGGCGTTGCCCAGTTTGAGGGCTCCGATTTCCCCTTCTCCCAGCAGATCATACGCCGCATGACGGCTGATGCCCAACATAGTTTGCAGTTGCCGGACCGTTACCACATCGGGATAGTCGGCAAACAGCAGGCCATAGCAGGCTTTCAGCTCTTTTTCCGGGATGAGGCGTTTCGCAGACATGCGACCCTCATAGAATGGAAGTGTACGGATTGGATAATCATAGGCAAATCTCCCTTCTGTAATCATTTGCGGGCATTCTATTGAACTTTCGCAAATTTGATAAGGATATTATAATTCGCAAAAGTGCGAACGTCAATATATTTCGCAAATTTGTTACAATTTTCTTGTAAAACGGGGACAGGTAGGGTACAATGAATACAAAAAGACGCGCCCACGGGAAATCCGTGGACGCGATAACAGCTTGGAGAGGAGCAAAACCGTGACGACCGGCGAAAAAATCAAGCGGATACGCCGCCATCGGCAGATGACACAGAAGGAACTGGGCGAAAAGATCGGATTGGGCGCAGGCGGCGCCAACCGTATCGCCCAGTATGAGATGGGGTACCGGATTCCCAAAAAGCCACTGCTGGAGAAGATGGCTGAAGTACTGAACGTATCCGCGATGGCCTTGTCAGAAGGCGGAAACGGCGCAGCTGTTGATGTTTTAGAGCAGCTGTTCTGGTTGGATGAAGAAGTGCCGGGGATTATTCATCTGGTACTTACACAACGTGAGGCTACACAATATAATAAGAATTTAGATTTTTCCTTGCGGTACGAAGATAATGACAATTGGCCACCTCGCTGTCCAACGGCGATGTGGTTTGATGATACGATACTGGATGATTTTTTGCGAGATTGGGCTGTGATACAGAAGAAATTGCAACTTGGGGAAATCACACAGCACGAATATTTTGAATGGAAAATCAGGTGGCCAGAAAACTGTACTCAAAAACTTTATCAAGTACCAGATAGACAGGTGTAAATATGGACCGAATTAAATTTTATAGTGATGCGGATATGAGCACTGGTCGTTCTTTGCAACAAGCGGAACAAAAATTGTTGGCACTTTTATCGAACCCTTCTTGTGAGGATGTAAATGAGGCATTGGAGTTTGCCAATATTCTTAAATTGTTTCGGTGCGGGAGAGGACTGGAAAGTTGGAGCCCAGAATACCTGGAAAAGCTGAAAGGTATGGCTGAAAAGCTAAAAGCTCCGATGGGAAAATTCTGGCAGGGAGTAACTGACCTGAATTTTATTGAAGTCTGTGAGCAGGTGGATTGGCAGTACAAAGATGACTTTTGGGAAGAGTTTGCAAACCACAAAGCGTGGGAGCAGGTGACGGCGGAATGCTTTGCTCAATATCTGGAAACAGACCCCTTGCTGGAGAACATCATTTGTCAAAAAGGTGTTGTGAAAAGGTACGATGAAGCACTGGCTACGTACATGAAACAACGAAAAGATTGCGCGGAAGTATTGCTGTCGGGATATTTGGAGAATCGAAAAGATCAAAGAAAACTGTATTTCCCAGGGTCCTTGACCATCCCTGACAAGGAAAAAATATTGAAAGAATATGTTGAATCAGATCAGGCCAATCCCAATTATCTGGAATTGATTGTGTCGGCAAAAGGGAAAAAAGAATTGCCGATTTCGGCACAATTAAAATATCAGGCAAAAAAGGCTTTGGCACATTACTGGGAAGAACATTTTAAACATAACAAAGGCATGGAATTTGGATGCTCGGTCGAATTTACAAACGTAGATAATCCGGAAGGCTGTTCTTACAAAAGGAATGGAGGAAACATAGAGGCAAAATACGATCAAAATTGGGTGGAAGAAAATCTCGACTATCCGACTCTTTTGAACAACTTCATTTATTTGTTTGGATATACTGACTCTACATGTGAAAGCCGCTTTCCTGCAGTAAGTTCAGAAATGTCGCCCATGGAAAAACTAGTGGGGGTGCATAGTGAAAGTGAGTATCGGTTTGGAATAGGTTACCAGCAACGGCACAACATCTTTTTTCTTCAGATGGTGGCCTATACAAATTTGTTGGCCAAGCATGAAATTGAGTTGGAACGCGTATTCCAGTGGTTTTTTGAAACATACCTCAAAGAAGAATTTGGTGTCGAGAATTTTAAGTATGCCAAGTGTTCTTCCAGCGCAACAGTCTTGGAAAAAGTGAAGATGTTGGCGACAGAAATGGAACGTGTATTCAAACAATATGCGCTGTATTGCCAGGACGGAAAAATTAATCATGAATTGTTACATATGTCTGCTGACGCAGAAAAGCTAAGTGCATTGCCAAGTCTGAGAGAACGAAAATATATTTACGAGGCCTCCAAAGACTGTGAATTTGCGCAATCTTTATTATTCTCTGATCAGGCTGTAATGGGGATTACTGAAAAAGGAGAAAAACAATATAGTACACTTTACGACTTGATTACGAAGGAAGAAGTTGTGCTGGATGATTTCCATGCATTCCAAGTGCCAAGACTGCAATGGTTAATACAGAATCATTGTATTATCGAAGATGAATGTAGAATTTTACGTGCGGAACCGGATCGGGTTGCGATTTTAAAGATTCTGTACGATAGGGAAGTTGTTGTAAGCGGGTATGTGCAGCGTTTCCAAGGTACGTTAGATCAAATGGAAAACGAAGGGTGGATTCGGTATGAATCGTCACTCTTTTCAAAACCGGAACAGCATTATTTAAACTACATACTGAATCAGGCTGAATATAGCAATGGGCTTCAGCTGCGGAATAAATATGTGCATGGAACATATCCGGATGATGAAAAAACGCAGTACAGCGATTATATAGAACTTCTCATGATTATGACAGTGGTTGTCATTAAGATCAACGAAGAGTTTTGTTACCGTGGGGATGCGGAGAAAGAGCCAATCTTGGAAAATGAATAATAAGCAAGAGAAGGAAGGTGCAAGACGCCTTCCTTCTCTTGTTAAATTCAAAAATTATCCTGCTATGGTAGAGATTTATATTAAAAATCCGGGGTGATTTGGGCAATCTTCAATTTAGTTATCTTACGGATAGGATGAAGTACGGCAATAGCGAGTGTAATATTTATGATAACTGTAACTATAAATTGGGTATGAATTATAGCTTGTAAAAAATATTATGGATAATATGTTGTTTATACCGATTGATTTACTTCTAATCATGATTATAATAATGATTAGAACGGATTATTAGCATGGAGGGCTGCCTCATGATGGAAGGAAAAACCACAGAGTTTAAGCGTGAATATGTGGATGATATTCGGTACACCGTGGTTGCTTTTGCCAATACAGACGGCGGAAAAATTTATATTGGCATTAATGACGATGGCAGCGTTCAAGGCATTGACAATGTGGATGACGTTCAGCTTCGCATTACCAATATGATCAGAGATTCGATTCGCCCGGACGTTACCATGTTTACAGAGTGCAGCGTAGAACTTATCCAAGGTAAAATGGTGGTTGTTCTTACGGTTCAGCGGGGGACGGCGCGCCCCTATTACCTGGCAGGAAAAGGAATCCGACCCGAGGGTGTCTATCTGCGTCAAGGAGCTTCCTCGGTGCCAGCGTCTGAAACTGCCATTTTGAATATGATCAAGGAAACTAGTGGCGACTGTTACGAAGATGCCCGCTCGCTGAATCAACAGCTGACCTTTTGCAAAGCAGAAGACTATTTTGCACGACATAATGTTCCCTTCGGTGAAAGCCAAAAGCGAACGCTGGGAATTATCGGAGAAGATGGTATGTATACCAATTTGGGTCTGCTGCTCTCAGATCAGTGCGTTCATACAATGAAACTGGCCGTATTTGAGGGAAGTAAAAAGACAATCTTCCGCGACAGAAAAGAACTAAGCGGCTCATTGTTGGCACAGCTGGAGGAGGCATACGAGTACATTAGTCAGTTCAACCATACAAGAGCAGAATTTTCGGGGTTGGATCGCATTGACAAACGAAATTATCCTGAGGAAGCGGTCCGGGAGGCTTTGCTCAACGCAATTACCCATCGGGATTATGGTTTCAGCGGCCCCACACTGATCAGCATTTTTGATGACCGTATTGAATTTGTTACGATTGGAGGTCTGGTCCGTGGGCTGACTTTCGATGACATCATGCTGGGCGTTTCGGTGCTGCGGAACAAGAAACTAGCAAATGTATTTTATCGCTTGAAACTGATTGAAGCTTATGGGACCGGCATTCTTCGAATCAATGAGTGTTACGCTGACTGCGAGGCGAAACCTCGGTTTGAGGTTACAGATAATGCTTTTAAAATTACATTACCCAACACTAATTTTTCGGGAGAAGTGGAAGAGAAGAAGCCGGTTGCGCAGTCGAAGGCCGTGAGCAAAAAAGATCGCCAGGTAGCTGTTCTTCAGTTGGCAAAAAAACAGGGGACAATTGTTCGCAAGGAGGTAGAGGCGGCTTTGCAGGTATCTCAGGCTACGGCAATCCTCATTTTGCGAGAGATGGTGGATAAAGGAGTGCTGGTGAAAGAGGGGACTGGGAAGCATATGCGATACCGAGTTGCACAGAATCCAAATGAAAAGCATTGAAAATCCAATAAAACGGATGTTTTATATGATAAGATTTTCAATAGAAAAGAGTAACCGTAAGAAAATGCTGGAGGAGACTCTAAATGGGCAAAGAGTTATTCAAAAATATTCCGAGCAAAGTTGGGGATTTGGTCAAGGATGTGCGCACGGGCCGCATTGGGTTGCCTGACTTGCAGCGTCCGTTTGTCTGGAGAGACAATAAAGTGCGTGAGTTATTCGACTCTATGCTAAAAGGATATCCCATTGGCTATATTATGCTGTGGGAATCTCCTGCTGATTATGAAACGAAGAAGAGTACCATCGGAGATAACTCAAAAACTTACGAAGAGCCGAAAGAGCTTGTGATTGATGGGCAGCAGCGCCTTACAGCTCTTGTGGCGGCAATGTATGCAGTAAAGGTGAAAGATAAGAATTTTTTAGATCGTGAGATTAAAATTTCTTATAATCCGTTGACTCAAGAATTTGCCGTCTGGACGCAAGCGTATGAACGGGATCCAGAATGGATCAGTCGCATTAGCGATGTGTTTCTCGCAAAAGAGGATAACTCTATCAGTTCATTGCGACGCCGTTTTATAAAGGAGGCAAATGAAGGCCGTGCGAAAAAAGAACTTCCCCCATTGACAGACGAGGAAGAAGATAAAATCGAAGATAATATTAATGCACTTCTCAACCTCTCTGACTATTCTTTGCCCACGTTGGAGATCAGCTATAATGCAGACGAAGAAGATGTAGCGGACATTTTTGTACGCGTCAATTCCGGCGGCCAGAGTCTGACAGAAAATAATTTTATCCAAACCCTCATCTCGGTTTATGAGAATGAAACCAGTGATAAAATCAATGCTTTTGCAGCAGCATCCAGAGTGCCGGCTGCCAATACCTCCTACAATACGCTTTTGGCGGTTGAACCGTCTCACCTCATCCGCATGGCAGTAGGCGTGGGTTTTAAGCGGGCTCGCCTAAGATATGCTTATATGCTGTTGAGAGGCAAAAACCTGGAAACTGGAAAGTTTTCTGATGAGGTCCGGCATGAGAATCTCCAAATTTTCAAAGACGCGCTGGATAAAGTCATGAACCTAAACAACTGGCATGGTTTTATCAACATTGCGGCCGAGGCGGGATATATCAGCGATAAGTTGATTGCGTCTTCCAATGCGGTTGTATTTAGTTATGTCCTTTATTTGATTGCCAAGTATGATTACAAGTTGGACGCAGCGCAGTTGAAGAAATGCATCAGCAAGTGGTTCTTTATGAGTACCATTACCTACTTTTATACCGGCTCTACCGAGTCTGAGGTAGAAAAGCAATTGGCGGATTTGCGCGACATCCATACCGCAGCCGAGTTTATTGCTTACATCGACCGAGTCATTGAAACGCACTTTACTGATGACTACTTCAGACTGACCCTTCCCAATGAATTGAACAGCGCAGCAGCTATTTCCCCCTCGTGGTATGGGTATGTGGCGGCACAGATTGTGCTGAATACGCCTATGCTGTTTAGCAATACTCCAGTATCAAAGTATTTTGTCCTTGGCTCCAGTGGAACAAAAAACGCAATCGACAAACATCATATTTTCCCTAAGAACTATCTGACTGGTATTGGGTTTACCAGTGACCGTGACAGAAACCAGATTGCGAACTTTACTTATCTTGACTATGCAACAAATATTGAAATTTCGGACAAGGCTCCACGGGAGTATGTCGCGCATTATCGACAGAAGCTAGGAGAAGAGGGATACCGAAAAGCTTGTGCGGAGCATGCGCTGCCCTCTGATTTTGAACACATGGAGTATATGGAGTTTTTGAATCAACGGCGTATGCTTATGGCACAGATCGTTCGCAGGGCATATGAAAGACTTTGTGAGTAAGAGAGGATTATATCACTATGGTTAAAGATATTATGATAGCAAATGAGTCAATTGCTCCCAACAGCCGTGAAATGGATATTTTGAAGGAATACTTTCCCTCTTGCTTTCACAGCGACGGGAGCTTTGATTTGAGCCGCTTTCAAGAGTTCTTAAGTGATAAGGTTGATGTTACCCATGAGGGGTATGAACTGAAGTTCCTGGGGAAAAACTATGCCCGTTTACTGGCCTCCGTGGATACTACAACGGTGATTGTTCCGGACGAGGAGCATAACAGTAAACCAGAGAAGGGCCTGCGGACATTTTATTGGACTAAATGGACCCCCACATCTTTGTTCTAT
>NZ_CALADU010000236.1 GCF_937890665.1 uncultured Subdoligranulum sp. | reverse complement strand
CCAAAACCATTGATAGCAACTTTAACAGCCATAGTAAAATCCTCCCAAGATTTTATTGTATAACCTTGTGAGCGGTGTTTCCCGCTCTGCGGTATGATACTATTGTACCCTATTCTTACACAATCTGCAAGAGGGCTGTTATTCTTTTAACGCAAATTTTTCAAAAAAATTCTGATTTTTACCAAGGCGGAAGGATTTTCCAACCATTCTGGCGCGTAAACTGCGCAGACTAGACAAGAACGCAAACGGAGGTGATCCCCATGCCCAGCGATGATCCGGCCCGTGCCTTATTGGCAGAACAGGCCGCCTACGGTGTGCCGGTTCTGCCGCAGCTCCGCCTCGTATGTCTGGCCGAGGCACTGACCGCCCCGCCCCCCAGCCACGCACTGGACTTAAACGCCGAACTGGAAACCCTATGCACCGCTTTACAAGAGAGTGTACGCCGCCGCCCCGGCTGGCTGTATTTTGCCCCCACCAGCCACGCCGCTCCGGCCGCACTGCCCCGGGGGTTGCTGCATGCGGCATTGCTGTGCTGGATGAACGGAGTGCTGTCTGCCCCCGACGCCCACGCCGTATTACAGTTGGAAGCCACCGCTCATGCCGCCATTCTGGTTTTGCGGGGCGGCATGGGGCATCGCCTGCCTGCCGACACCCGGGCTTTGCTGCTGCGGCTGGCCGCAGTCTGCGGTGGCGCCGTGGTACAAAGCGGCGGCAACGGACCGTTTACTGCCGCCCTGCGGCTGCCGCTGAACCCGACGCTGCCCCAACGGCAGCCGCCGTCCCCTGCCGATCTGCTGTGCGACCGGTACAGCGCTTTACAGATATTTTTATCCGAATATTGTGCCGCACCAAACGAATGACCGGAGCCCCCAAGGGCCCCGGTCCTTTTTACATTTCTTCTTGCTCCGTGATGTCTTCTCCGGCTGCTGCCCACGCACAGACAAAGCCGCAGAGCCCCAGCGTACCAAAACCCAAGCCCGTCAAAAGATCGGGCAAAGTCAGCATACCGTAGGCCGCTTCGAACAACGTTTGGGGCAGCTCAAAGCAGGTACACAGCAGAAAACAACCGCTTCCCGTGGCAAACAGTGTATGGCCGCAGGGGTACTCCGGAACCAAAAACACCTTGAAGAGCACCACCACAAAGAGCAGCGCCGCCACCGCGCTAAGCACCCGTACCGTACAAGGCATCCGTGCCAGCGACGCCGGCACCATCTGAAAACGCCAAACCAACCGCCACAAGTAGTAGGCAAACACACCCAGAATCAAAAAGGGACTGCCCAACCGCTTATGCCGGATGCCATATCCCAGAAAAGCCCGTACCCCATACCAGAGCAGCCATACCCCGGCCAAAAGCGGCGTGATGGCGTCGGCCCATGCGGAAATTTGCGGATACCCGGTAAACGCCGCAGGGTTCTGTAAAGTGTACCGGAGCAAAGAGAGGGTCAGGACACCGGAAATCACCAACGCCAAGCCGGTCAGCAACATAAAAGCGCCCAACATCGGATTGGATTCCGCCAAGGCCGCCGGCTGTGCAGCCGCCCGCCGGGCAGGCAGGTAAGGCAGCAGCAACGCCGCCAGCCACGGAATATACCGCAGCCAGACACTGCCCTCGGCGGCAAAACCGGTGGCTGTATCGGTCCAGAACAGCAGATCTGCCACATGCAGACCGCCCAGCAACAGGCCGAAAAAGAGCAGCACAATCCCGTGCGGTCGTTTTTGTTTCAAGGCAGATTCCCCTCTTCCGTACGATGGTCTAACCCGCAGGGGATGCCGCATACCCTAGGACAGGCCCCGCGCAAAGTCTGAAAGTATTGTACCGCCGCGCCGGGCAAATTGCAAGAGTGAGGAATGGGAACCTTGAAACGAACACTTTTCTATACCCTATTGCTGGGGCTTTTGGCGCTGGCCGCCCCCTTCACCGTGCTTTTGCTGCCGTCACAGCGGGACACCCCTGTACCGGAATCCGCCGCGGCCACACCGGCCCCCGAAATTCCCGCCGTCACCCCGCCGCCTCTGGCTGCGGACCCCCATGCCGGCAACACCGATGCCGCGGCAGACCTAACCCTCTACGATGCCGCAGTGGGACAAACCATCACCGTACCGGTGGAGGAATTTTTGATTGGGACAGCAGCTTGCGAACTTCCGGCAGACTGGCCCGACGACGCGGTGTGCGCCCAGATGGTGGCCAGCCACAGCTATGCTCTCTCGCTGGGGAGCGAACCCATGCAGGTGAACAGTGCCCTATGCGCCGGCTGGACCGATGCGCAGGTCCTGCAAGCCCGCTGGGGCGACGACTTTACCGCGAACTATGACCGGCTGGCCGCGTTGGCCACCGAAGTCTGCGGCGCCCTGCTCTGCTATGAGGGCGCCCCGGCTGCAGCCTGCTACCACAGCATCAGCGCCGGACATACCGAAGCCAGCCAAAACATCTGGGTGACGGCCCTGCCTTACCTGCAAGGGGTCGATTCCCCGTGGGACAAAACAGTGCCCGACTATGCCGTAACCGTGACATACACCACCGAACAGATGACGACCCTGCTGCAAAATCTGGGACTGGAACCGGAGGGAGATCCCGCTGCTTGGTTCGGTGCCTGCCAATGGGACGATGCGGGCTATGTGGAGCGCCTGACGGTATGCGGCACTTCTTTTTCCGGCACCGCACTGCGTAGCGCCTTTTCGCTGCGTTCTGCCAGCTTTTCTGTCACCTACGACGGCGAGAACTTTGCGCTGACCACCTATGGATACGGCCATGGCGTGGGGATGAGCCAATACGGCGCCAAAGCCATGGCGGAGGGTGGTTCCACTTGGCAAGAGATCTTGACCTACTATTTTCCGGGCTGTACGATTTACCAATAAAAAATGCCTCCCGCGCAGGGAGGCATGGGGGTTATGAGGAAGAGGACAACGGTTTTTTCAGCAGTCCCAACAGTGCCGCGCCCAGCAGCGAACCTGCCGCCAGTGCCAGCAGAAATCCTGCCGGGTTGTGAATCAGCGCAATGAGGAACAAACCGCCGTGGGGGGCCGGACAGCCGCAGCCAAACAGTACGCTGAGGAACCCCGCCAGACCACTGCCCAACATGCAGGCAGGGCCTACCCGCAGCGGATCCCGCAGGGCAAAGGAAAGCGCGCCTTCGGTGACAAAGGAAGCTCCCATCAAAAGGTTCTGCGGGGCGGTGCGCTGCTCCGCCGGGGTAAAACGATTTTTAAACAGCAGGCAAGCCAACGCCACGGCGATAGGCGGCACCATACCGCCCACCATGACCGCCGCCATGATGTCGTACTGGTCGTTGACCAGCGCCAAGGTTCCCGTCAGGTAGGCGGCCTTGTTGATAGGCCCGCCGTAGTCGGTGGCCATCAAAGCCCCCAACAAAGCCCCCAACGCCAATCGGCTGTCGCCCTGCATACCGTCCAGCAGATCGCACAGCCAGAGATTAAAATGCCCCAGCGGAGGGTTGACCAGCAGCAACATCAAAAAGCCTACGCCCAGCAGGCTGAGAACCGGCGTCAGCAACCCGGTGCGGACCTGTTCCAGCGCCGGGGGGAGCCAACGTCCCGCAAAATTCAGCAGCCGGATCAGCAGTCCTGCGGCAAAGCCTGCCACCAATGCACCCCAGAATCCACTGGAAACCCAATTTTCTTCCGGTGCAATGGTCGTACCCAGTTGGGCCAGATACCCACCCATCAGGCCGGGCATGAAAGCCGGCAAATCCCCGATACTGTAAGCAATAAACGCAGCCAGCACCGGGTACATCAGCACAAAAGCCGCCCGCCCCACGGTATCCATCATATCGGTGAACGGGTCCGGCAAGCCCAGTTGGGCAAACAGTAAGGCAAAGGCGATGAGCACACCGCCTGCCACCACAAAGGGCAGCATATGGGAGATACCGCTCATCAGGTGGCGGTATGCTTCCCGCGCCAGTTCTTTCCAGTCGTTGGCCCGAAAACCGTCGCCGCCGCGGTATACCGGCACGCAGCTTTCGGCAGCCCGGTCCAACACGGCGCCGGGGTCCCGAATTGCCTCCCGTGCCGACACCGATACCATCCGTTTGCCCACAAACCGGGCGGTGGACACCGTACGATCCGCCGCCACAATGATGCAGTCCGCCCCGGCAATGTCCTCTGTCGTCAGCGCATCGCTGACACCTGCGGCTCCATTGGTCTCCACTTTTAGGCTGACACCCCGCGCTTGTGCGGCCTTTTGCAGTGCTTCCGCCGCCAAATAGGTGTGCGCCAGCCCCGTGGGACAAGCAGTGACCGCCACAAAACGCCAATGCTCAGGCTTACTGCTCTTTTGCGGCGGGTCCGGTTGGGGGGAGGGATTTTCCTGTTCGGCAATTCGGCGGCAAAAGGCGTCGGGGGTGTCCGCCTGCATCAAGCGGGTACAAAGTTCTTTATCCAGCAGCAAAGTAGCCAACTCTGCCAAAACCCGTACATGGAGGTCGTTGGCCTGCGCCGGGGCCGCGATCAAAAACATCATCCGCAGTGGGATGCCGTCCGGTGTGGGACAGGCCAATGGCGGGTCCAGCGTGATGGCTGCCAGCGCCGGGGCCCGTACCGCTTCGCTCTTGGCATGGGGAATTGCCATTCCGCCGCCCACACAGGTGCCGCCCAAGGCTTCCCGTTTTTGTACGTCCGCCTCAAAGGCTGCCACATCATCCAGATTGCCCGCCTGCGCCATCAGCTCGGTCAACTTGTGTACCGCCGCTTGCAGAGAATCGGCCTGATACCGCAAAGATACGCAAGCCGGCTGTAACAGATCGGTAACGTGCATGGGACGTTTTCCCTCCTGTCTGGTGGATGTTCCGTAAAAAAGGCGGCTCCGCCGCAGCGGAGCCGCCTTGTAAGGTGCAAAAGATCAGTTGAGCAGCGTCTTCTCGCTCTCGGGATCGAACAGATGAATTTTGTTGGTGTCCATAGCAACCACGACCTTGTCGCCACGACGGGACTTGGAGGTGGGCGCCACACGAGCCATCAGGTTCTGGCCCTTGTAGGTCAGGTAGAGGTAGATCTCAGCGCCCATCAGCTCGGAAACCTCAACTTCGGCGTTGATATGGCTGTTGGGATGCTTGGCCAAGAAGTCCTCGTCGTCCTTGATGTCCTCAGGACGGATACCGACTTTCAGGGTCTTGCCTACGTAGGCATCCAGCTTGCCGTCGGCAGTCTTTTCGGTGGGCAGCGGAATGATGGTGCCGGCCAGATCGATGGTGTACTGGTTGCCGTTCTTGTTCAGCGTGCCGTCCAAGAAGTTCATCTGCGGGCTGCCGATGAAGCCTGCCACGAAGACGTTGCAGGGGTAATCGTAGAGGTTCTGCGGGGTATCGACCTGCTGGATCAGGCCGTCCTTCATGACGACGATCCGGTCGCCCATGGTCATGGCCTCGGTCTGGTCATGGGTAACATAGATGAAGGTGCATCCAAGTTGGACAGAGGCTCGTCCAACAGGAAGACCGCCGGGTTCCGGACCATGGCGCGGCCCAGCGCTACACGCTGACGCTGACCACCGGACAAAGCCTTGGGCTTGCGGTCCAGCAGGTGCTCGATCTCGAGGATCTTGGCAGCCTCACGGACGCGCTTGTCGATCTCGTCCTTGGGCATCTTGCGCAGTTCCAGACCGAACGCCATGTTCTTGTAAACGGTCATGTGGGGATACAGAGCGTAGTTCTGGAACACCATGGCGATGTCACGGTCTTTCGGCGGGACGTCGTTGATCAGGCGGTCGCCGATGTACATCTCGCCGCCGGAGATTTCTTCCAGACCGGCGATCATCCGCAGGGTGGTGGACTTGCCGCAGCCGGAAGGACCGACGAAGACGACAAATTCCTTGTCGGCGATTTCAAGGCTAAAATCGGGAACGGCAACAACGTTACCGGGGTAAACCTTTTTGACGTGACGGCAGCTGATAGAAGCCATGACAAAACCCTCCAATATGGTATTTGTGCCCCGTGTGTGGGGCTGATTTACTTGACACGACTATAATAACAGGTTAAAATAGGTTTGAAAATAGCATTTTATTGATATAGGAGGGTGGAAATTGATTTTCGAGGCAGAAATGTACTGTGCCTGTGCGAAAACCGCCGAACTGGACGGCACCGACCCGGTTCAGTTGGTTGGTGCCGGCTTGTGGGTAGGGGTACTTTCCCGCGGGGTCTGTCGGCTGCAAGGCTGCGAAGTCCCGGGGCGCAGCGGAGATGTCCTGTTGGGCGCCGGACCGCTGGCGCTGGTCCCGGAAAGCGATTGCCACCTGTTGGCGGTGCGGTTGACCGGGTACTGCGCCGATGCCTACCTGCTGCGGCTGGGCGCCCCCCGCTGGGCGGACGGCGCCTCCTGCCCCGGGGCAGCCGAGCTGGTGGCCCAACTGCAGACCGCCGACAGCGCCGCCATGGCTTATGCCCTGTTGTGCGCCATAGCCAAAGCCGATGAGACAGCCCGCCCCCTGCCGCCGCTGGTTTCCGAAGCGGTGACAGCCATCCGGCAAAACTATATGGCCCTGTATGGGGTGGAGGAGCTCAGCGAGCAGCTGGGGGTGACCAAAAGTCATCTGGTGCGTACCTTTAAACAAGCGTTGGGAGTACCGCCGGGCAAGTACCTGACCACGGTACGCATCGAAGCCGTCAAGACCCTGCTGCTTACCGATGAACACAATCTGGAGATGATCGCCGGATTGACAGGTT
This sequence comes from uncultured Subdoligranulum sp., assembly GCF_937890665.1. The sequence goes on along the minus strand of NZ_CALADU010000236.1, from coordinate 1,230 downwards.
TTTCCGGCGCCAACTACCTGTGCCGGGTCTTTAAGCGGGAGGTCGGGGTTTCCCCCGCCGCTTGGCGTGCTGCCGCCGCACCGCCCCCGGCCGTACCCAAATTGCCGCCCCGCAGCGAGGAGATGTTCGTATAACGCCAAAACAGGCGCAGCCTTTCGGCTGCGCCTGTTGTTCGTTGTGGCAAATTATTCGGCCGTCTTGTAGCCGTCGGGGTTGTGGCTCTGCCAGTTCCAGCTGTGGGCGCACATCTCCTCGATGCCGTACTGCGCTTCCCAGCCCAGTTCTTTCTTCGCCTTGCTGGGATCGCACCAGCACTCGGCAATGTCGCCGGGGCGGCGGGGATCGATGACGTAGGGCAGTTCCTTGCCGCAAGCCTTGCTGAAGGCGTGGATCACATCCAGCACGCTGTACCCGTGGCCGGTGCCCAGATTGCAGATGAAGAGACCGGGCTTTTCTTCCAGCTTCTTGATAGCAGCCACATGGCCGCGGGCCAGATCCACCACGTGGATGTAGTCCCGCACGCCGGTGCCGTCAGGCGTGGGATAGTCATTGCCGAAGACATGGACTTTCTCCAGCTTGCCCACGGCCACCTTGGCAATGTAGGGCACCAGATTGTTGGGGATGCCGTTGGGATCCTCGCCGATGAGGCCGGAGGGATGGGCACCGATGGGGTTGAAGTAACGCAGCAGCGCCACATTCAGCTCGGGATCGGCATGGCAGCAGTCGGTCAGGATCCGCTCGGTAAAGACCTTGGTGGTGCCATAGGGGTTGGTGGTGCCGCCCACGGGGAAGTCTTCCCGGATGGGCACGCTGGCGGGGTCGCCGTACACGGTGGCCGAAGAGGAGAAGATAATGTTATGGCAGTTGTGGCGGCGCATAACATCCAGAATGTTCAGCGTGCAGGCCAAGTTGTTGGAGTAGTACTCGATGGGCTTGGAGACGCTCTCACCCACGGCCTTGTAGGCGGCGAACTGGATCACACAATCGATGTCGGGGTTGGCGGCAAAGATCTTTTCCACCGCCTCCTTGTCGGTCATATCCGCTTCCACAAAGCGGAAGTCCTTACCGGAGATCTTCTTGACGCGGGCCAGTGCCTCAGGGCAGGAATTGTAGAAGTTGTCCGCAACGACGATGTCGTATCCCGCGGCCAGAAGTTCCACGCAGGTGTGGCTGCCGATATAGCCGGCGCCACCGCTAACCAAAATTGCCATACCAATCGTCTCCTTTATG
>NZ_CALADU010000235.1 GCF_937890665.1 uncultured Subdoligranulum sp. | reverse complement strand
CCGCCCGTAAGGAGGAAGTGGAGCACGCCGAGGAGGAAGGCATCATCTTCAAGACGCTGACCAACCCCGTGGAAGTCCTGGGCGACGAAAACGGCTGGGTGCGCGGCATGACCTGCGTGGAGATGGAGCTGGGCGAACCCGATGAATCGGGCCGCCGCCGTCCCATCGTGAAGCAGGGCAGCGAGTTCGAGCTGGAAGTGGACACCATGATCATGGCTCTGGGCACCAGCCCCAACCCGCTGATCCGTTCGACCACGCCGGGCCTGGACGCCAATATGCATGGCTGCCTGATCACCAACGGTCCCGACGGCCTGACGAGCCGGCCGATGGTTTACGCGGGCGGCGACGCCGTCACCGGCGCAGCCACGGTCATTCTGGCCATGGGCGCCGGCAAGGAAGCGGCCGCCGCCATTGATAAGGCCATCCGCGAAAAGTACGAGCAGAAGTAAAGGATAGGATTGATCCCGCGCCGGGCGCACCGGCGCGGGATTTTTTTGTGTGGATCATTCAGGGGATGAATGTGGCCCGGCTTTGCGAACCAACACGACCGTCCCGCGTTGCTTTCCTCTTCCCGGCCGATCGTAGGGGCCGCATGTATGCGGCCCGTGGTGTGTACACTTGCCGTATGGTCTAATTTTTGTTGCTTCGTTTTGGGGCATACTGTAGGGCGGGGTCTTGACCCCGCCGCGCAGGGCTTTCTGCGGCCCAAAACCTTTCAGGCTATGGGGAGGTTTCCAACCCCTCCGTCTGCTTCGCAGACACCTCCCCTATAAGGGGAGGCTTTATAGACGGCTGCCCGCTTAAAAGGCTCCCCTCCCAGGGGAGCTGGATGCGCCGCAGGCGCAGACTGAGGGGTTCTGTTCCCCGGAGCTGCTTACCTACCGGAAAAGTAGTCCCGTCATCCCCGCCCACTATTTATTATCTCTTATCTTTTATCTATTATTTTTAATAAGGAGGTCCCCATGCGACTGAACGAATACCGAACCTGGCTTCTGGCGCGGGAGCGCAGCCCCGGCACCATCGAAAAATACCTGCGGGATACCACCCGCTTCTTTCGGGAGACCGCCGCGCCCGATGCCCCGCCCAAAGAAACCGTGGCCGCCTGGCGGGACTCTCTGGCACGGCGGGGGTATTCCGCCGCCAGTGTCAACGCCATGCTGGCCGCCGTCAACGGTTATCAGGAATTTCGCGGCGCGCCGGAAGCCAAAGCCCGGCCCCTCAAATGCCAGCGCCGGGTCTTTTGCGACGCCGGGCGGGAACTTTCCCGCGCCGAGTATTTCCGCCTGTTGGCCGCCGCCCGCCGCACCGGCCGCAAGCGCACGCTGCTGATCCTGCAAACGCTGTGCGCCACCGGCATCCGCGTGTCGGAACTGGCCTTCGTCACGGCCGAAGCCGTCCGCCGCGGCCGGGCGGCCATCCGCTGCAAGGGCAAATGCCGCGAAATTCTGCTCCTCCATGAACTGTGCAAGCGGCTGGAACGCTGGTGCGCGCGGCAGCGCATCCATACGGGGCCGGTGTTCCTGACCCGGACGGGCCGCCCGCTGGACCGGGTGACGGTGTGGAAAATGATGAAGGCCCTGTGCGAACAGGCGGGCGTTGCGCGGGAAAAAGTGTTCCCCCACAACCTGCGTCACCTGTTCGCCAGGACCTTCTACGGAATCGAAAAGAATCTTGCCAAGCTGGCGGACCTGCTGGGCCATTCCAGCATCGAGACTACCAGAATTTATATCATGAAATCCGGCGCCGAACATTTGAAATTGCTGGACAGTATGCAGCTGCTGTTGTGAAAATATACAAAAGTATAATTTTGTTGCGGTCGGCGCGAAAACTACAAAAGCATAGTTTTGTTGCAAATAGGGCCGAAGGCATCCAGACAACTAAAACTATACCGAAGCATATGGAAAGCCATGTAGCTATGATAACACAACACCCCCGGTAAATCAAGCGTGTTTCCGTCGATTTGACAGTTTACACAAAGAGGACGCACGAAAACGGCCGGGCAGACGCTTTTGTCTGCCCGACTGCTTCCGTGCGCTGTTTTTTTGTCCCGTTTTTCATGTAAGAAAACTGCGATGCAGCAAATCCTTGAACACGGTGTTCAAAGCGTTGTGCAACAAAACTATGCTTCCGTTGCAAAGGAAAGTTTGTTTTTGAATGGCGCGCCCCTGCGCCTGTTCCTGTGACCGTACAGACTGTCTGCTTGCCGGGCTGCCTGCGGCGATAGAAATGGTAAGGAGGAATTTTATACCATGCGATTCTGGAAGAAGCGGCTCCAACGTGTGGCTGCGATGGTTTGCTCTGTTGCGCTTTTAGCCAGCATGATGCCCACCGCTGCTTTCGCAGAGGGACCCACACCGACCCCCACGGCGTCGGTGGAAAACGCGACGCCGACCCCGTCGCCCGACCCGGCCGCCAGTGCCGAGCCGACTGTAAGCCCGGAGCCTACCGTGGAACCCACGCAGGCGCCGGAGGGCACCGCCGTGCCCACCGCGCAGCCCACGCCCACCCCGGAGGGCACTGCTGTGCCTGCCGAAAGTGCGGCTTCCGACGCGGAGTCCACCGTGGAACCTTCTGCGGAACCCACTGCGCAGCCCACGGAGCAGCCTGCTGAAGAAGCTGCGCCCAGCGAGCAGCCGCAGTCGGACGCAACTGCGCCCGAAAGCAGCGCGAACTCCGACGTGGAGACGTATGGGGGATGGCACGACTGGGATGATGATTGGTGGGAAGATCATTTTCCTGACTGGGGCGAAGACTGGGATAAAGGATACTATGTTTGGAACGTAGCAAACATTACACGGAAGCATAATGGTGGCTATGAACTTGAGCGGGTTTACCATGATGATGTCAATAACCCCGACCATGTGAGCGTTTATGTGTCTGACCAAGAAAATGGACCGTACGAAATGATTGCCCCGCACGAACGTGCGTGGGAAGGTAGGCAGTGGGTTGCCAGGAACGAAAGGTTTATTAAAATTGTGCCCGAGAAGGGCTATTATGTGAAGTATGCAGTAGTCGCTTGCGACTATCTGGGCGGCTACGGCTGTACGGTCTTGGCCGACGGTGATGGTTATGGCACTTCTACTGAACCGGGCGATGCTTCCATTATTTTGGTTGCGGATGAGAGCAATCATTTTTACGACCATGACGACCTTGCTGGCACGTCGGTGGAACGTTTCCCATATCATGTATTCATTGAGCTGGCAGAATGCCCTGACCCGGCCTATGTGGTATATGATGCAGGCGAAGCAGGCGGCGAACAGGTGACCGCCGCTATGCTGGACGGCGCTATTGTTTCTAATGACAATGGCGGGATTATTAACAATCGGAATAAGACCGATGTTGCTTTCAGTTTTGAAGACAACCCTGAGAACTATGAAGTTCTGGCACCGACTAAAAATATGGTTCGAGTCGGCAATAAAACCTATGAGTTTGTCGGCTGGAAACTGCAATATTATTCGGACGATATTGACGATGTGGATGATGCCTTCGACATGGAGGACGAAACAAATCAGGAGCCAACAACGGTTCAGCCTGACGGCAAAATTGATTTGTATGCCCATGCTAAACTGACCGCGCAGTGGGAAGAGGTGAAGGGGCCTGTAGTACAGCCGGGTGCCCCCGTCACCGTTAATGTCTATCTGGACGGCGACCCTGTGAAGGTTACGCGCAACGATCAATATATCGATTTGTCGCTGGCGAGCACAACTGATAACCCCGCTGTGAATGTGACGCCGGAAGGCAGCTATCAGTGCACCTATGATTATCTGACATATAACTGTGCCGACTTGCAGTTCACTGTAAATAATAGCTACGTTCTGCAGGCGGTGCAGGCTGACCTTGTCTACGGCGAAAGCGGTAGCAAGGGCGTTACTACTGAAAAAGACACAACCAAAGTAGACAACGTGCAGGGCGGCAGCATTGTAAACATTTATCTTGCCACCCCGTACAGTGTTGAATACTATGTGGACGGCGAACTGTCTGAAACAGATGAAACCACTTATACGGTGGATAATACCGCTGATCTGCCGGAAAATGGCGGATTGCCCAGCGAAGATGATCCCGACAGCGAAGGAATGCAGGACGCTTCCACTGTTGTTTGGAAAATGGATCCCATCAACGATACCATTACTCTAAAGGCAACTGACGACTTGAATGCATGGTATCCCAAGTGGAAAAACGGTGAAGTCGCTGGCAAAATCATTAGCGGCTCCCTGGCGCTTTCTGCTATTCTGAGTGATAAGGATACCTACACTGTAGAGGATAACACCATCAAATTCTTCGGCACTGCTCAACACAAATCTGTTGAACTGACGAAGGAAATCACCAGCATTCAGCGTGGGAACGAAACCTATACGGTTGAGACAATCCCCGATGGCACCCTCAAGGTGAATGACGTAATCACTTACGAAATCACCGTCACCAACACCGGCAACGTCGCGCTGAACGGCCTGACCGTTACCGATAAATTTGAGGGTGCGGGCACGCCGTCCTCGGTCGTTATTAAAGACGGTAATGGTGAATCCGTTGGTGCATGGAATAATAAGGTCTGGACGGTCGAAGATGTTGCCCTTGAAAAGGGTGAATCTGTCGTTTATACCTACACCTACACCGTAGACGAAGCCGATATGGGCAACACCATCAAAAACACGGCTGCTGTGACCGGCGAAGATGGTGTAAATGGTAAGGACACCGAAGAAACGCCCGCCGTCGAGAACCCGGACCCCGTTGTGGATGTCGAGAAAGAAGTCACGCAGATCATGCGCGGCGATACTGACATCACAAATAATGTTGGCGAAGATAACAAGCTGAAGGTTGGCGACGTGATCACCTACAAAGTCACTGTCTCCAACAAAGGCAACACCACACTGACCGACCTGACGGTTACCGATACTTTCAACGGCAGCGCTCAACCCGAAAATGGGAAGAATAATCAATTTGCGCTCAACTGGGAGCCGAAAGAGGATGGCGGTTGGCTTGGTAGCTTCAAGTTCGGAAAATTTGAAGCGGGTAGTTCTTCTTACACTACCTATAACTACACCGTAACCGAAGCCGATATGGGCAAAACCATCACGAACACGGTTTCTGTGGTCGATGAAAATGGCGTGAAGGACGAGGACAAGGATACGCCGCAGTACCCGGTCGAAAAGGCAGAACCCCGCGTTACCGTAGACAAGACCTATACGGCTATGCGCGGCGATGAGCAGGTCCCGGATGGCGAAAACCTCCAGGTCGGTGATAAGATCACCTACCAGATCACCGTCGAGAACACCGGCAACGTTACACTGAAAAAACTGATCGTTACCGATACCTTCACAGGTGCGGGCGAACTTGAAAACTTCACGATGGACCCCGATGCGGGTACGAAATATAAGTGGACGATTTCCGATCTTGCCGTGGGCAAGGATTGGACGGTCACTTACACGTATACTGTAATTGAAGCCGACCTGGGCAACACCATCACGAATACGGCTGTTGTATCCGGCGATGCGGATGGGAAGGATGACGATCCGCCGACTCTCCCGGTCGAGGACGAGAGCGATGCGGTGGCCTTTGACAAGAAGCTGACGCAGATCAAGCGCGGCAACCAGACTATCAGTGCTGCGGATATCAGCAATGATACCATGCTGCAGGCTGGTGATGTGCTCACCTACACGATTACCGTCAAGAACACCGGCAATGTTACGGTGAATGACCTGACCATCAGCGATACCTTCAACGGTACGGGCGACCAGCCGCAGGGCGATTCTATTACCTGGACCGGCAAGGCAGGCGCCTGGACGGGCACGGTTGACGGTGTCAGCCTGACCGCAGGCGATACTAAGACCTACAAATATACCTACACCGTCGTGGATACGGACAAGGGCGCTACGCTGAAGAATGAAGCGACGCTTCGGAGAGGCGAAGAGTACGCCGGTTCTGTAGTCAACGAAAACGTGGTCGCAGATCCCAGCGTCACCGTAGACAAGACCTATACGGTCATGCGTGACGGCAAAACGGTCGAAGTCAGTAACGACAATCCCCTCAAAGTTGGCGATGCGATCACCTACACGATCACTGTCACCAACGATGGCAACATCGCGCTGGAAAACCTGACCGTCACCGATAACCTTAACGGCAAGGGCGAACAGCCGACCGGCGAATCCATTACCTGGACGAAAGATAAAGAGGGATGGAACGGCACGGCTGAGATCGCAAGTATGGATGTGGGCCAGATCTTCACTTTCACCTACACCTATACTGTTGCCGAAGCTGACCTGGGCAGTGATAACCAGCCGGGCAGCATCAAGAACACCGCCGTCGTCAACGGTGGTGGCCTGCCGGAAGGCGGCAGCGAAGGCGAAACGGAAACCCCGGTCGAGCCTGCGGGCACCGTGGTGGTTTTCGACAAGAAGCTGACGCAGATCGAACGCGGCGATGAAACGATCACTGATATCGACAGCAATACCGCGTTGGAAGTCGGCGATACGCTCACCTATACGATCACTGTCACCAACAACGGCAACTATACACTGACGGACCTGGACATTATCGATACCTTCAACGGTATGGGCGACGAACCGACGGGCTCTTTCACCTGGGAAGGCGAGGCCGGTAATCGGACTGCTACGGCCAAGATCGAAAGCATGGGCGTTGGTCAGGTTTTCACTTATAACTATACCTACACCGTTCAGCTCGAAGATGTCGGCAAGACGCTGACGAACACCGCGCAGCTCCTGCGTGGTAACGAAACGCTCGGCGGCGGCAAGACCGAAAACCCGGTCCCGAAAGCCCCTGCATACCTGTTTGAAAAGGCTTTGACGCAGATCGTCCGCGATGGCGAACCGCTGAACCTTGACCGCATCGACGACGATACCATGCTGAAGTCTGGCGATGAGATCACCTACACGATCACTGTTACCAACAACGGCAACGTTGCACTGAACGATTTGGAGATCACCGATACCTTCAATGGTTTGGGCGACAAGCCGCAGGGCGGCTCTATTACCTGGGATGGTAAGGCGGGTGAATGGACAGGCCATGTTGCCGTTAACTCCCTGCCCGTTGGTCAGACCACGACCTACACCTATACTGTAGACGTGATGGACGAGGGCAATACGCTGATCAATACCGCGACGATCAACGGCAGCGAGGAAGATGGCGTTGAGCAAATCGTGTATAAGAACCAGAACCTCGTTGAGCTGCATACTGTGTACTTCGAAAAGGCTCTGACCCAGATCGTCCGTGGTGACGAAACCATCCCTGCTGACCAAATCAGCAATGATACGATTCTGCAGGCTGGTGATGAACTCACCTATACGATCACCCTCAAGAATACCGGCAACGTCACGCTGAATGGCCTGACTATCACCGATACTTTCAATGGTATGGGCGAACAGCCGCAGAGCACTTCCCTTACCTGGAATGGCACAGCGGGCGAATGGGAGAGCAATATCGCTGTTGGTCCGCTGCCCGTTGGCCAGACCACGACTTACACTTACACCTACACCGTTGCAGAAGCGGATAAGGGTGCTACGCTGACCAACACCGCAAAACTCACGGACAGTGAGGGCGACGTTCCGGAAATCGTGTACGAGAACAAGAACGTGGTCGGAATCCCCGATGCGCAGGTCACCAAGACCGTGACGAAGATCGTCCGCAATGGGGAAGACGTCGCGCCCTATGACGAGAACAACAATGCGGTTTCCCTGAAAGTCGGCGATGTTGTTACCTACGAGATCAAAGTCGAGAATACCGGCAACGTCGATTTGACGGGCCTGACCCTTACCGATGAGTTCAACGGCATGGGCGAACAGCCGCAGAGCACTTCCCTTACCTGGGATGGCACCGCGGGCGAAGGCAGCTGGTATAGCAAGACCGAAATGAATCTGCCTGTCGGTCAGACCACGACCTACACCTACACTTACACCGTCGTTCAGCAGGATGGCGTTGTGGATGCAGTAAAGGATAACGTGCTGAAAAACGTGGCAACGGTTTCCGGTGCTGGACTGCCGCAGGAAATTGATCCCAACGATCCTACTCCGCCGACCGATACGGACAGCCGTACCGTTGAAAACGACAAGATCACGATGCAGATCGCTGATATTACCACCTATATGGGTGGCGAAAGCGGCTTCGATGGCGCAGTCGGTTTGGATGGCGAAGCCGATCAGAGCACGTCTTTGCCGGAACCGGGCTTCTATCTTACCCTGCCGGATGAAATCAACGCAGAGTTGACTTATGCTATTGGTGAATCTGATCCCAACAAGGTCGTTGATCTGTCGCAGTATATCACGATCGAAGCAAAAGATGGCGCTGGTGTAGCCCATACTTGGACTTTGGATAAGTATGGCACGGATGTTTCCACCGCGCTTGAAGACGGTCGTGAACGTTACATTTACAAAATCAACGGCGAAGGCGATAACGCGCCGATCCGTGTGGAGTTCAGGGATGAGAACGGTAAACGTGTCACCAATGATACTTTCACGGCGGACGACGCACTGGCCGCAAACTACACAATGACGATCTACCTTGGCGACGTTAAAGTAGAGACTATTGATTTTGTGATCAATATCCCGACGTCTAAAGACGATTTGACAACGGTTAGAACCTATCATTGTGGCTTTGATAAGGACGAATCGGATGAAGCGGCTACTTTGACGATCCGCCACACGGACGAAGCGGTAGTCACGGATGCTGTGTCGAGCATTGCTGAGGCACTGAAAGATGAGACCAAGCAGGATCAGTTCCTTGTCGAAGTGCAGAATGATCAGGACTTCAACATCAATGAGGCCGACGGGGCTTCCGGTGTCAGCGTAGACGTGAAAAACGTCCACCTGCTGGCAGACGAACTCGAACCGTTGGAAGAGGAAGCGGGTCTGGTGCAGACTGCGCAGAAGAAAGCCGGCTTTGCATCTTCCGGTACGGATGCCCAGTATCTGGACCTGGTGGATGCCGACAACGGCAACGCCTGGCTGACCCCGGATGAAGGCGAAACCGTGACGGTCTACTGGCCGTACCCTGCTGGAACCGACAAGAGCACCACCTTCAAGCTGTTCCACTATGAGGGCATGGACCGCGATGCAGTCAATACGGCGGCAGCGGATTCTCTGAATCCGAAAGAAATGACCATCGTTGAAAAGACTGACACCGGCCTGACCTTTAAGACGGACAACTTCTCGCCCTTCGTGCTCGTGTGGGATACCACGACGTCCACCGGCGGCGGGGACAACTCCTCCAACGACAACAACAATAGCAATACCAATAACACCAACGATCAGACCACGACGGTGAACGTCACCAACGAAGCGCCCGCTCCGGCGGCGCCCACGGCGGCGACGGTTCCCCAGACCAGCGACGATATGCCTGTCGGCGCGCTGACCGCAGCAGCGGCAGCGGCGGCCGCGGCCCTCGTGGTGCTGCTGGTGGTGCGCAAGCGCCGCCACGGCAAGGACTGATCCCTGACCGCGTAAAGTAACGCGACCCCCGCGCCCG
>NZ_CALADU010000234.1 GCF_937890665.1 uncultured Subdoligranulum sp. | reverse complement strand
CATCAGGTCAAGACCCCGATTGCGAACTTGAAAATGATTAACAGCACCCTGCTTGAAAATGAAGTCCCTGTGCAAAAGCAAAAAGAGTTTCTTACAGCACAGGCCAGCCAACTTGATAAACTGGATTTTCTCATGCAGATGATGATTAAAACCTCTCGTCTGGAAGCAGGTGTCATTTCTCTGGAAAAGAAAAGCCAGCCGCTTTATGACACGCTTGCCGCCGCATTGGGCGGTATTCTTCTGAACGCCGAGAAAAAACAGATCAATGTTCAAGTGGACTGCCCGGAGAACTTGGTCGTTTCCCATGACAGAAAATGGACAGGTGAAGCATTGTTCAATATTTTGGACAATGCGGTGAAATATACGCCGGAGGGCGGTCAAATCCGTGTTTCGGTTGAAAGTTGGGAAATGTATGTGAAAATCGACATTGCAGATACAGGCATTGGCATTTCAGAACAGCATCAGGGAGCAATTTTCAAGCGTTTCTATCGAGAGGACATCGTACATGATGTAGATGGAATTGGTATTGGTCTATATCTGGCTCGTGAGATCGTAACCTTGCAAGGCGGTTATATCCGAGTAACATCCGAGGTTGGGAGGGGTTCAACTTTTTCCGTCTTTCTGCCTCGACAATAAAATAAGTACGCTAAAAAACAAAATGTCACAGACCTATGACATTTGAGATTTAATTAAACAGAGGTATTTTGTTTCCCGTGACATTTCTGTGAGGTTTACCTTTTATGATAGAGCCATCAAAAAGAAAGGGTGGTGTTCTATATGAACATATTACAAACGACAGATTTGAAGAAATATTACGGCACCGAACCGAACATTACAAAAGCATTGGATGGCGTGACCCTATCCATTGAGGAAGGTGAATTTGTTGCCATTGTTGGTACTTCCGGCAGCGGTAAGTCTACTTTGCTGAACATGATGGGCGGGTTAGATACGCCAACTTCCGGCAGTATTAAAGTAAAAGGGAAAGAATTATCGAAACTCAAGGATGAACAGCTTACCATCTTCCGCAGACGTAACATCGGGTTTATCTTTCAGAATTACAATCTTGTTCCTGTGCTGAATGTCTATGAAAATATTGTCCTGCCGGTGGAGCTGGATGGTGATACCGTGGACAAGCAGTTTATGGATGAAGTCGTGAAAATGTTGGCTCTCGATGGGAAGCTGAACAGTATGCCTAACAATCTGTCCGGCGGCCAGCAGCAGCGTGTAGCGATTGCCCGCGCCCTTGTTTCCAAACCAGCTATTATACTTGCAGATGAACCGACAGGCAATTTGGATAGCCGGACAAGTAGTGATGTTCTTGGTTTGCTGAAAGTTACAAGTCAGAAGTTCCATCAAACGCTTGTAATGATTACCCATAACAATGAAATTGCCCAGCTTGCCGACCGAATTATCCGTATTGAGGACGGAAAAATCGCACAGTGACAGGGGGTGACATTGATGGATGATATTTTATTTGGGAACAATAATCAGGCAACAATCAATCGTCTTGCCAAAAGAAGCTACCGCGCTAATAAGCAGAGAAATGTTTTCGTTACCATCGCATTATTCTTGACCGCCTTTATGATTACATCTGTATTTAGTTTGGGGTGCAGTTATTTTGAAACCTATCAAATGCAGCAAATTCGTGCGATGGGCACGACTGCGGATGTGGCAATTACAAGTCTCTCAGAAGAACAATATGAAGAATTGAGCCGATCCAGCTTGGTATCCGTAGTTGGTGTCAGTCAGAGATTGGGCAGCATTGATACATCTGGAATGGACGATGCCCTGCTGAGTATTACTTGGATAGACGAAACAGAATGGCAAGAACACCGTGTACCAACAATTTCGGATATACACGGAGATTATCCGCAAGCAAAAAATGAAATTATGCTCCCTACATGGGCTTTGCGTGCAATGGGGATTGATGATCCACAGATAGGGATGAATATTTCCCTTTCCTATCAACTCGGAACAGATTATCAATATATCTCCGATGAATTTGTTTTGTCGGGCTATTATACAGATTATTCGGCTTCACGTGCAGGCAACCGTGGTGCCGCTTATGTTTCGGAGCTTTTTGCAACACAAACAGGGCTTCCCTTTGATAGTGTGTCTACCGCAATGATTTCTTTTTCTGATGACAGTAATGCCCTGCGATCCTGTGAAAAACTAAAACGGAAGATTTCGTTTACAGAAAGTCAGTCCTTTGAAATTGTACCTATTGCTCAGAGCAATTCCACCACCATTGTTCTTCCACTGGCTGCTATTATCGTCTTTATCATTATCAGCGGCTATTTGCTGATTTATAACATTCTGTATATCTCAATTTCAAGAGATACACAATTCTATGGACAGCTTAAAACGATAGGCACGACAAAAAGACAAATCAAGCGGATCGTGCGTTCTCAAATATTCAGAACGGCGGTGATCGGTATTCCCAGCGGCCTGATTGTCGGTGGTATTGTTTCGCTTGGACTTGTTCCGTTTGCCATGAATATGATGTACTCAAGCGATACAGACCTTGGGGAGATAGTGTCCTTTTCCCCCATTATTTTTGCGGGTGCCGCAATCTTCACATTTTTTACTGCAATCATCGGCAGCATGAAACCAGCGAAAATAGCTGCAAGTATTTCTCCTGTTGCGGCTTCACGCTATACGGAGGCAAATACAAGGAGTTACCGAGATCATAAGAGCCATAGAACAAAATTATCTCGGATGGCACGAGATAATATTTTTAGAAACCCTAAAAGCGCTTTCCTTACTTTTGCGTCCTTATTTTTAGGCTTAATATTGTTTTTGGTTTCTGCTGGTCTACTATCAAGCCTAAGTCCCGACAATTTTGTAAATCAATGGGGAGAAAGTGATTTCGCATTGACTTACAGCATTTCCGAAGAAGGAAACCTGCTCTCTGATGAAATGTTGCAGCAAATTGAAACAATGCAGGGAATTGAAAATCTGCGCGTCACTTATTCTGCTTCACCGTGGCCCACTATGGATGTCATTTACGACGAAAATGTATTCGGGAAATATATTGATTCCTTGGATGGCGTATCAGGTCTTGATTTTTCAAATGCGGAAACACGAAAAAACTATACAGATAATTTTTGGAGCGGCGTTTACGGAATAGATTCCAGATATATCGAAGAACTTAATAAAACGCTTGATAAGCCTATTGACTTAACCGCCTTTGAAAAGGGAGAGTTGGTGGTTTTGTCCGCTATGACGGATGATGAGGGAAACCTATTGATTCAGCCAGGGCAAGCAATCACCGTTGTCGGTGAGTCCGGGGAACAGGTCTTTACAGTGGCAACTGACTTTCTGGACGCTGATTTTCAGAGTGGTCGAGGAAATGAGAGAGGTACTGCCCCTGATTTGTATATCAGTGAGCAGGCAATAGAGAAGTTGTCTGGAGAAACCAAAATCTTTCGGATTGCTTTTGATACGATTGATAGCAGTTATGACAAAGGGATTATGGAGCAGCTTCAATCCATTACTGCTTCGTCACCGGGCATTACGATTCTGTCACGATATGAAAAGCAGCAAGAAATGGCCGGATATTTGCTGACCTCAAGGATTATAGCCGCAGGGTTGTCCGCTGTATTTTTGCTGATAGGAATTATGAATTTCATTAACACAATGGTTGTTAGTGTAAATACTCGGAAACATGAATTTGCAACACTTGAAAGTATAGGAATGACGAAAAAGCAAATTAGAAATGTATTGCTTTGGGAAGGCGGGTATTATTGGAGTATTTCTTTCCTACTGCTTGCCACACTGGGAACAGCGATATATATTCCAATATACTCAGCCTTTAGAAGAATGGTTCCTTATGCAGCTTTTCACTATCCTGTAATTTCTCTGTTGGTTGTCGCAGCTATTGTTTTGCTGGTCTGCTTGGCAACCCCCGTCATAACTTTCATGCAAAATGTTAAGCAAAGCGTTGTAGAGAGACTGCGGCAGAATTAAATATTTGCGATGAAAACCGGGAGATTATTCTCCCGGTTTTTCAAATCTCACAGGTTCGTGAGATTTCAGCCCATTATTCTGTCGAAACAGCGTGTGTCAGTGACATTTCTGTGAGGATTGCTTGTTAAGATAAGCGCAAAAGGAACAAGCTGCCGCACGACGGCAAAAGAAAAAAAGCCGTCGTACAGCAGCCTATCAACACGCCCATTTGAAACGGCGGCTTTGATTTTCAGAGCCGCCGTTTCTTTGCGATTGCACAAACCAATGACGACTTGCAGGGACACGGTAGCCGATTGGAGGTTAATTTACCGTGTCCCGTTTGCTTTTTCAAAGCTCACATGATCTACATCAGTTAAAAAAAGC
>NZ_CALADU010000233.1 GCF_937890665.1 uncultured Subdoligranulum sp. | reverse complement strand
ACACACCGGGGAATTTTTCGCTCATATCCTGACAGCGCCGGATATTGTTATCGATAACCGTCACACGCTTTTGCACGTCCTGCAATTCTTTGACCAGATAATAGGTCATCCGACCTGCGCCAACGATCATAATGTTATTGGCGCGCTCTTTAAAGAGGTGCAGCTTACGGAAAAAGGTTTCCAAATCACGGGGAGAAGCCGTCAGATAAACCTTATCCCCCGGTTGCAGCATAAACGATCCGGAAGGAATGATGGTTTCTTGCCCGCGGGCTACGGCACAAATCAGAATCTTTACCCGAATGTTGCGGTACAAGTCGGTCAACGGCATCCCCACCATCGGATTGTCCGGCCCCACCCGGTATTCTACCAACTCAAAGCGCTGGCGGCAGAATTGCTCCCGCTTGATGGCACTGGGGAAACGCAATACCCGCGCAATCTCCCGTGCGGTGGCTTTTTCTGGGTTGACAACCATTGACAACCCCAATTCTTCCCGCATAAAGCGAAGCTGCTTTTCATATTCCGGGTTCCGAATGCGGGCGATGGTATGCCGCGTCCCCAACTTTTTGGCTACCAGACAGGACAAAATGTTGATCTCATCACTGGAAGTCGTTGCGATCAGAAGATCCGCGCCTTCTTCAAAGGCTTCTTTCTGTACATCGTAGCAACCGCCATTGCCCGCCACCCCGCGTACGTCATAGATGTTCACGATATTGTCGATGATCTCTGCATTCTGATCGATCACCACAAGATCGTGTTCCTCTGCTGCGAGCTGCGCGGTCAGGGCACGGCCGACTTTTCCCAAGCCGACAACCACGATTCTCATACTAATACTCCTTTTTCCATTCCATCCGACTGTGCCGTGCTTCAGGGCCATCGGCACAGATTTCTACAGTATTAGGGTAATTATAGCAAAGTGGCTAAAAAAAGCAATAGGACTTTCTTTGAATCCGAAGAAAATCCTGACCGTACGGCAATTTTCTGCGAACAGGCACAAAAAAAGCAGAGGCTTTTCATTGAAAAATCCCCTGCTTCTCAGCAAGTTGGTTAGCTATTTTGCGCGCTGTTCTTCAAGATAACGTCATGGCTGCCGCCTTCCACAATGGAAGTGGAAGAAACCACCGTCAGCCGCGCCTTCTGCTGTAGCTCAGGGATGGAAAGCGCACCACAGTTGCACATGGTGGAGCGTACCTTATACAGCGTGGTCTGCGCGCCATCCGCCAAAGAACCGGCGTAAGGCACGTAGGAGTCTACGCCTTCCTCAAAGCTGAGCTTCTGAGCACCGCCCAGATCGTAGCGCTGCCAGTTGCGGGCGCGGTTGGAACCTTCGCCCCAGTACTCCTTGACGTAGTTGCCGCCTACACGCAGCTTGTTCGTGGGAGATTCGTCGAAACGGGCAAAGTAACGGCCCAGCATGACGAAGTCAGCACCCATGGCCAGCGCCAGCGTGATGTGGTAATCCTGCACGATACCACCGTCAGAGCAGATCGGCACATAAATGCCGGTTTCCTTGTAGTACTCGTCCCGAGCTTTGGCTACCTCGATGACCGCCGTCGCCTGACCACGGCCAATACCCTTGGTCTCACGGGTGATGCAGATAGAACCACCGCCGATACCGATCTTGACAAAGTCGGCACCTGCCTTGGCAAGGAACATAAAGCCGTCACGATCTACCACGTTGCCGGCGCCCACCTTGACGGTGTCGCCGTAGTGCTCGCGGATCCAAGAGATCGTGCGGGACTGCCATTCGCTAAAGCCCTCGGAGGAGTCGATGCACAGCACATCCACGCCTGCTTCCACCAGAGCAGGTACCCGCTCTGCGTAGTCGCGGGTATTGATACCAGCGCCCACCACATAGCTCTTGTTCACGTCCAGCAGCTCGTTGACGTTTTCTTTATGGGAATCGTAGTCCTTGCGGAACACCATATACTGCAGGTGGCCTTCTTCATCCACCAGCGGCAGAGAGTTGATCTTGTTGTCCCAGATGATATCGTTGCAGTCATGCAGGCTGGTGGTCGCCGGTGCCGTGACCAGCTTTTCCAGCGGCGTCATGAACTCGGTAACCTTCAGGTCATTGGTCATACGGGACAGCCGATAGTCACGGGAAGCCACAATGCCAAGCAGCTTGCCATGGGCCGTACCGTCATCGGTGATGGCAACGGTGGAGTGGCCAGTGCGGGTTTTAAGGTCCAACACATCGCCCAACGTCGCCTCCGGCGGCAGGTTGGAGTCGGAAGTGACAAAGCCTTTCTTATACGCTTTGACACGGCGCACCATATCTGCTTCCTGCTCAATGGTCTGAGAACCATAGATAAAGGAAACACCGCCCTGCTTGGCCAACGCAATCGCCAGCTTCTCGCCGGAAACGGACTGCATGATAGCCGACACCATGGGGATGTTCATCTCCAGCGGGCACTCTTCCTCACCTTTGCGGTACTTGACCAACGGGGTCTTGAGGCTGACCGCGGTGGGCACGCACTGCGACGAAGAATAACCGGGGACGAGCAGATATTCACCAAAGGTACGGGACGGTTCAGAAAAATAATACGCCATAAATGCACTCTCCTGACTTCCTGATTTCAACGCTCCGCTGCAATGGGAACGATTGATTTTATGTTATTAGGAAGATTGTACCACATTCACGGACAAAACACAAAAGTTTTCGTGAAAATCTTTCTTGCACCGGATTTGGGAAAGTTGTGAAAGTTGCACCAAAGTCGCAACGAAAAGTACGACTTTCGTCATTTGCCTTTCCGGATTACGCCACCGGACTTTGCGGGCGCCGGTTTTTGTGTTATAATAGCCGCATTCCAAAGAAAGGTTTTTCCCGTATGGTATTACAACGTTATTCCCCGCTGGATCCCGGACAGGCCCGTTTGCGGCTGTGGGCACAACGCCTGTTTTGCGCAGGAATTGCCTTGCTGCTGATTTTGTCCGAAGTATTCAGTTCCAACATCCAGTCCACCCTCCCCACCTTAAGCCATCTGGCCCGCTTGGCATTGACCGGCGGCGCTGTGTTGCTGCTGGGAGCCAAGGTTGTGCTGCTAACCGATTACGAGCGCCGCTGGCAGCCGGTATTGGTTGCCTTCGTCTTACTGTATACCGGCTTTGCCGCATGGTACGGTGACGATGTATGGTTTTTCTTGGCTGCTTTGGTTGCGGTGGCCGCCAAAGATGTCGATCTGCAAGGCGCTTTGCGTGTCTATTTGGCCGTGGCCGTGGCCGGTCTTGTCTTGGTGCAGTTGCTGCACTTTGCCACACCGCTGATGCCCTACAATTTCTATTGCCGCAACTGGGATTTCGGTTACGGCCATTACAATGGTTTCGGCGCGCGGCTGGTCGGCGTATTTTTTGTCTGGAGCTGGCTGCGGCACGACCACTTGCGGTGGTTCGATTGGCTGGGACTTGCTGCTCTCTTTGTGTTTACCTATAAAGTACCGGGCAGCCGTGGTGCGGCCGGCGCTATGGCAGCTCTGCTGCTGTTGTTTGCCGTACAGCGTTTTCTGCCCCGGTTGTTTGACAACAAAGTATGGTACGCCTTGGTAATTGCATTGCCTATCGGCCTGTGCGTGTTTAGTCTCTACGCCGGGTATGTGTACAACCCCGAATGGCCCTATGAACGGATGGCTTTGCTGCTGCTGAGCATCTTCCTATCGGGGCGGTTCGAGATCTGGCACAACGTGTTCTGGAGTGCAGACCTCTCTTTGCTGGGCGGGCTTCCCACCGACGGCGACGAGCACCATGCCATTGACAACACCTTCTTGGCGATTCCCATGAACAAAGGGTATTTGGGTGCCCTTCTTGTGGCCGTATTCTTTTTACTGCTGCTGTGGAAGCTGGTCAAGCATCGGCATGCTACCGAGGTCTTGTGCCTTGTAGCATTGGTGCTCTACCTTTTCATGGAGAACAAACCTTTCCTGCTGTCGGCCAACCCCTTCCTGTTGTTGGCTCCCTGCGTATTCTTCTCTTCGCATAAAGCCCCGCCGGAGCAACCACTTCCGGTGGTATGCCAAAGACAATAGGACGTGCCCTATTGCCTACCATATTGTAAAAGGCCCCATTACATCCCTGTGCCTATATCTCACGGTGATGACCATTGTCACCATGGCAGCGACTTTCTACTTTGAAACACTGCCTAAAAAGCAAAGCAAACGCCCCGGAAGGATCCCGGGGCGTTCTTTTTAGGCAAGTGTACACTGTCAAAACAAAAGAGCGTCGCAACTTTCGTTGCAACGCTCTTTTGTTGGTGCGGAAGATGGGACTTGAACCCACACGTCATGGACACACGCACCTCAAACGTGCCTGTCTGCCGATTCCAGCACTTCCGCT
>NZ_CALADU010000232.1 GCF_937890665.1 uncultured Subdoligranulum sp. | reverse complement strand
GCGGCCTGTACAGCCTGGTGCTTTCCTGCAAGCTGACATAATCATAGAAAAAGGGGCAGCCCCGATGCAGGGGCAGCCCCTTTCATATCGCCGTTAGTCGGTTCTACTCTTCGATAAGATGTCAAAGCGAAAACGTGGCAGGCCGTAGCCTGTGGCATCCCGTTCCAGTTCTCGGTTGGCGTCAGCAGCGGCGCAGAAGGCCGGAACCACCTGGTTGACCCAGGTCTGCCCATCAATGCTTTTTCCACAATGGGGGCAAATCGCCGCCTTTGAACTGTTCCAATCGTCACGTTCGTATACTTCCCAATGCTGGCCGCAAGA
This sequence comes from uncultured Subdoligranulum sp., assembly GCF_937890665.1. The sequence goes on along the minus strand of NZ_CALADU010000232.1, from coordinate 3,305 downwards.
GCCGCAGTAGATGCGCATAAAAGCCATTGTTACACCTCCCCTCTTACGCGGATATGCCGCGTTGATAAATCAGACGGTCAAGCGCATAAGCGCAGGCGTCTATGGTATGGTTGTTTTTGTCCGGCAGTCTGGAAAGAAAGTTTCCGTCCTTATCGGTTTCATACTCATAGCCCACAAACTCCCGATATGCGTTGGGGGTCCGGGCCGGGTCTATCACAATTCGCCGGTGTTGCAGCCATTTCACGCGGTATTCAACACACCCCGGTTCTTTATGGCAGGGCAGACATTTTAAGCCCTCTGCCCTGATGTCGGCGATGCTCTTAGGCTCCGCACAGTCCGCCGTTATGACCTGGTTGGGGTTGGCGGCTACCATACCGTAAACAGGCGAGATATACGGCGGCTCCCGGTCATTCACATCGAACCCCTGCACCTTGATTTTCTCTGCCAATTTAGCGTTGGACAGCCCTTTTTCGTAAATCTCGTTCAGTAGATAGATAGTGTCACGCTTGCGGTCATAGGCCACGCGCAGGAACGCAGCCGGATCTACAGCAAAGCCAAAGTCAAGCCCGCAGTAGATGTATTGCAGGGCGGCTATCTCTTCGTCCGCGATAGTTCTGATTTCCAGATTGGGGAACACCTCGCCGCCTGTGCCGGTCGGCACCCCCATGTACTCATGCTCATAGGCAGCAGGGTTTACCTCTTTCAACCGTTCCGCCTCGTACAGAAATGCTTCACCCAGCCATTCCGGCGGAATCATGGTATAGTCGGTGTGCACGGTAATAGCCCGCTCGTCCGGCTCCTGGATAAACCGATTGGCCCAGTTGTTCGCGCTGATCGGCGGGTTGAAGCTGCGGAATACGGTGAAGGTGTCGCCGCCACGCTGGACGGATTGCATCACGTTTCGGGTGAAGTTTGGGCCGGGCAGTTCGGAAAATTCTTCGAACCAGATGTAACGGAACACGCCCCGCGTCGGCTTAATAGATTTCAGTTTGCTGGGGTCGTCCAGACCTCTAAAGACGATTTGCGCCCCGGTCGGGGTGTACGTCCATTGCATGGGGGAAAGTCGGCTTTTCCATAGATGGGTCACGCCCAGGGTATCAATGGCCCAGGCGATTTGAGAAAACACGCTTTCCCTTAACGTGTTGCCGTACAACCGAAACACAATGGCGTTGCTGTGGCCGGTGGCGGCCTGCATGATACCGTTCACAATTTCCAGCGACACGAAACTGCTTTTGCAGCTCCCGCGTCCTCCAGGAAGATTATATACGGTGTGGGCTGCGGCCTCTATGTCTTTGTGCAGGGGCTTGTAAACGTCGGCTATGTGCTGGGTAAGGTCGATGGATTGCAGAACATTCAGCGCAGCCTGTGCCTGCTCTCTGGCGGCCCTCACAGCCTTTACACGCTGTTTTAGATTGTCGTAGTACATGAACCCTCCAAGCGTTCCAAATCTCGCAGAATGTCGTTGAACTCGGTAAATCGCAGTCCGTATTCCAGTAGGCTGCGGGCCGCCGATACGCGAACAGATGCAGGCTGTGCCTGGTCGCTCACGATGTCAAGAAGGGCCAGTATTGCAGGGGACAACGATTTTTGCGCTTGCTTGGTGGCCTCGTCGATTAGGCTGCTGACCGCGTTATCATATCGCCGTACAAACTCCGGGTCTCGAAGGTATTCCCGCAATGTGCTTTCGCCGACGCCTGCGGCCTTTGCCGCCTCTGCCTGTGTGCGGCACGTTAGAAGCGCTCTAAGGGCCTTTTCCTTGCGTGGAGTAATTTATCTCACCTCCTCATTCTTGGCGGTTTCCGGCGGTTTCTGGCGGCCAAACAGGCGTTCCAATTTCTTATAAAGGATTTTTGCGGAAAAATACTACCTCTTGCGGCAAACCGTGTTGATTCGCGGCGAGTTGCCACACCTTCGAACTTTACAATTTGTCCCGCCGGGGAAAATTTTTGATTTATTCGTATCCTCTGTCCAATTCATGACATCTAAGTTCTCGGATTCGCCCAGAGAAGAAATGATTGATGTTATAGTCGCAATTTCGGTATTTTGTTTTGAAATGCAACTGAATAATATATGGGTATATGCTGGGAAAGATATCTGGAGCAGGCTCACGGCCTGCTGCTTTCATAAATGAAACATATTCTCTTGCCGACTTTGGATCAAAAAACGGCATATCTTGTATAATTTTGAATATTTGGCTTGCCTTAATTGGAGGATGTATGCGGCCTGTAAAGGCTTCATAGGTTTCAAAATAGCAGCGAAATACGCTCAAACACTCTTCCAAACTGTACAGGCAATCGCTATTGTAGATGCTAGTTGCCGTACGGGAAAACTTTTCAAAATCAAATAGCAAAATCATCAATCCTTTCAAACTGTTTGTGCCATTTGTGGAAAGAAAATTTGTAACACTATAACTTTGCAAAGTATACCACCACCAACGGCGCGACAGCGTCCCTTATAAGGGCGCACGTAGTGCGCGGCGGCGGTAGCCCCTTATATTTTTTTCTTCTGGTTCTGCTTCTCCTTCTGATTCTGCTTCTCCTTCTGTGTCGGTCGACATCGTACGATATCGACCGATTACTTGCCCTTCTTGGCGTTTATCCGTTGCGCGTACTTCTGCCATGCCTCCTCCATGTCCGGGAAGAATGCGCTAAAGGCTATTTTCTCGATAGGCGTCAAAGAATCGGGAATTTCAGCGGTTTCAAGGTATTCCCAACAAGCCAGAAGTACATTGACTGCGGTTTCTGGCGGAAGCTGCTTAATGAGTTGCCGCCGTTCGAGTTTCATCTTAAACCAAGAAGGGTGCTTCTCTTTAATCTCGGCCATTTTCGTTTTCCCCCTTATCCGATTCACAGTCTGCAAGATCAAATGCAAGTTGCCCTACCGGGACGCCCAAAGAGCGCGCAACAGGTCGCAGCGTCTTGAAAGTGCCGAGCGCACGAGATCGCATGACGTTGTAAAATGCCAGGCGCTCCCGGTGAGCCTGCTCGACGTCCAGGCTGGGCAGAAAATAACCACCATGCCCGCCGGGCTGGTACAGAATTTCGGCCCCGGCGGCTCGCTCGGACGCTATGTAATGGCGCAGCCCGCGTGGAGTTGTCTCGGCAAGGCGGCACAATGTGGCGGCAGAAAGCGCATTTTCTGCACCATGCCGCAACAATTCGGAAATTTTCATTGATTTATAAACCCCTTTCATGGTAGAATAGGGGCGGACGAAATGCGTTGCAATGTTTTTCATCCGCCCGGCCGTTCCTGTGTTCCAGCACAGGGGCGGCTTTTTTCTCTTTATCCCTCATGGTGTTCTGCCT
>NZ_CALADU010000231.1 GCF_937890665.1 uncultured Subdoligranulum sp. | reverse complement strand
GGGACAATCTTGAGGCGGATGCCTACGGCCTCATTCCCTTGCTGAATAGCAAGGGGGATGCTTTCACAGAAGATGATGTGCTGGCTGCTTTGGAGGCATACAACGACAGCTATATCACCTATCCCATCGATGCGATCTCACTCCGCACTGGTATCCCAATCCAGAAAAATAAAAGAACAAGGCTTTTTGAAAAATGAACTGTATCATGAAGCACATCAGAATCGTATCAATGATACGGTCAGTGATGCAGTCATTGAACTGCTGCGGGAAGAACTGAATCAGAAAAACGAGCAGATCCAGCAGCTCAATAACCGGCTGGCTGAAACAACAGCTGCTTTGGTTACAGCCCAACAGACTATCCAGGCAGTGCAGCAGACAACTCAAACTGCTCAGGCCCTTCACGTTGGCACCATTCAGCAGCAGCTTATTACTGATGAAGGAGAGGATAATCAACAGCATACAGGTTTGCACAGATGGTTTAGAAGATTTTTTAGAGAATAAACCTTGCCTCATTGAAATTGATGATATAATATAAAATATTTTAAATTAAATTATTTATTTTTGTTGAATTTGTGCGATAATAAGAATAAAGGTGAAAGTTGTCAGTGACCCCACGGCTAAAGCCAGGGGCTTGGTAAAAGCCCTTGCTGACTACCCTCAGTGCCCTGAGCACTCCGTTACCTGGGAATAGATAGGCACCGGCGGACATACATCCGAATCTGCCGCACTGCGGTGTATGGTTAAACAGTCCCGATGGGTAGGGACAGTGCTGTACACAAAAACCCCGGGATAACATTGGGGACGGATACCTGACAGCCAACAGGCTGAGCGGCTTACTGTTAGCCGCACTTAGAAAGGAGGCATCAACTCATGCCAAAGGTCTATGTTTTGAATAAGCACGGGCATCCGCTGATGCCATGCATCCCAGCAAAAGCCCGGCATCTTCTGGATTCGGGCAAAGCAAAAGTAAGAAAACGAACCCCTTTTACCATCCAGCTGCTCTACGGCAGCAGCGGTTACAAGCAGTCTGTCATTCTCGGCGTAGATGCTGGTTCCAAGACGATAGGACTGAGCGCCTCCACCGAGAAACAAGAACTCTTTGCGGCAGAAGTCAAGCCACGAAACGATGTTGTGGAGCTGCTTTCCACCCGCAGAGAGTTTCGTCAGGCAAGAAGAAACCGCAAAACCAGATACCGCACACCAAGATTTGATAACCGCGTAAAGAGCAAGCACAAGGGTTGGCTCGCTCCTTCGGTGGAAGTGAAGATCCAGGAGCACATTACCGCTATCGCAAGAGTGTGCGCCCTGCTTCCTATCGCCAATGTGATCGTTGAGACGGCAGAGTTTGATACTCACCGTCTGAAAGCGATGCTGGAGGGTCATCCACTGCCAGTCGGTACAGATTATCAGCTTGGAGAGATGTACGACGAATACAATGTTCGCCAGTATGTTTTGAAAAGAGATAACTACACCTGCCAGTGCTGTGGAGCGCATCCTTCCGCAAAGAAAGGGGTCAAGCTCCATGTGCATCATCTGGAAAGCCGTAAGACGGGAGGCAATTCACCCAATAACCTGATAACTCTCTGTGAGCATTGCCATAAGCTGCTTCACAAAGGGAAGATCACTCTGGATAAGAAGAAGCGGGGTCACTCTATGCGGGATGCCGCTTTTATGGGCATAATGCGCAAAACACTTATTCTGAGGCTCCGCAGTGAACTGACAATTCCGGTGGTAGAAACCTATGGCTACATTACCAAACTGGTGCGGGAAACGCATCACATGGATAAAAGCCATACGGTCGATGCACTCTGCATTGCAGGGCATCCGCTGGCAGATGCCTCCGATGTCATCTATCTGATAAAACCGGTGCGCCGGCACAATAGACAGCTCCATAAGGCAACGATCCTGAAGGGTGGCGTGCGAAAAGCGAACCAGGCTCCGAGATCAGTATTTGGATTCCGCCTCTTTGATAGGGTGAGATACCAGGGACAGGAGTGCTTTATCTGGGGCAGACGCTCCAGCGGCAGTTTTCTGTTAAAAAAGCTGGATGGCACGAAAGTAAAAGATGGAATCAGTTACAAAAAACTGACTCTATTGGAAAGAGAAACAAATTATTTAATAGAAGAAAGGAGGCGCTGCTCCTCCCCATGCCTAAAGGTAGGGGTTTCCGCAGCGTAAATTTTGATGATTTTCTCTTTACCAGTATCGGCGATGAAAAAAAAGAACCTACAAATTGTAACATTATTAGTCTTGTCAATTATGCTAATACTTTGTTGGAATTTAGAATTAGAAGATTGTTTTTGGCTTATTAATATTGTTCAACTGGTTTATATTTTAGCTTCCTTTGCAATAAATAAGGAACGACGGAATTTTACAATAAACAAAAGGGAATTTAAAGCCATAAGTATGGAGCTATTATTGATCGTTGCTCTATTTTTTGCGGCCAGTATTACAAAAAATAGTGAAATACTATTGTTGGTGCTTTTTTTGTTACTACTGATAGTTTGGCTGGGATTATTTTGGAATATATTTAAGTTGGGTCAGGACTTATTCACTTTTCCAATTATAAATTTATATGGTTTATTATCTACATTCGTTGTTTTAAGAAGTAATTTATATGCACGAAGTTTAACTTATAATTTAGCGATGCAGCAAATCATTTGGTCTTGTATCATTACATATTTAATCCATATATTTTTTTTTAGTGTTAAAATATTTATTGGAAAGAAATGTATAGGATATAGCTTATAAATTAATAAACGGATGTAAAGTTATGAAAAGTAAAACTATGAAGTCTCTTGTTTTGGTAGGAACGGCTATTATGTTGACCTTTGGTATGAGTGTTAGCTCATTTGCTGCTGATGCTGGTGTTGGTGAATTGAAAAATTCAGAGGGCATATATTCTATCGATATGGATGATACTGCATTGGCTGGAGCTGCGCATATTTCATCTGAAACTTATATAGAAAATGGTCGAATGATTACAGTAGATGTATATAAACAGCAGGATGGAACGATTATTACAGATACTTTTGAGAGAAGCGCTACTGCGATGTTGTCAAAAGAAGGAACTGATACAGCAACAAGATCTCGTCACCTGAATGGCTGGGGCTCAATTAGCATAACAGCAAGCTTTAAATGGTATACACAAGGGAATTTTAGTTATGTGACATGTTTGTCTATGAATGCTTCGCATGATCTTGATAAAGATGCAGTGCTTTCAAAATGGGAAGAGTCTTATACTGAAGATTTTGTAAGTGTAGGTGCAGCTAAAGCATCGGTCAAGTATTCTATGTATAACTCTAAATTTCCTGCCCAATCTCAAAAAGGAACATTTACTATCACCTGTACTGATGAAGGAAAAATTAGTGATAATGGATAAGTAAACCCTAAAAATAGATAGTAAAAGTAAGCTATGATCCTGTAATACAGAACCCTTCGTTTTTGATTTTGTGCTCGGAGGGTTCTGTTATTGCTTTTTAGGCGATGAACGAGCATAAGGAAAACCTGTCCCACTTTCGTAAGTGGAAAGCTGGCAAAGCCAGCTGGTTAGAGATTTGCAGATTCACCTGGGTCAGAAGGGACTGTGCCTGACTGCGACCACTGTGGCAGAGAACGACGCAGAACTCTCCAACAACATCTCCACCTCGGCGGCGCTCCGGGGTGGCAAGGAGGGCCGGGGCAATGTCTACTGGAAGACACCGGCCGATGAAGGCTCGATGACCTGGAAGAAGCAGTGCTGGGAGGTGATTGAGGTCGACGGTGGCACCGATCCCGACCCGAAGCCGGAGCCGGAGCCTGGCGATGGTGCTATCACTAGTGATGTCATCGTTTCCCATGTGGGCGATCCCCATCTTTCGCAGAGAGAGAGTTCCACTTGGACAGAATGTGCGGGTATTCTCCCTGTGGACACACTTAAGGGCTTTGGATGCAGCGCCGTTTCCGCAACCATCGTAGCACGCATCATGGAAAAAGATAACTCCATCACCACCAAGGATCTCTACGATTGGGGGGTATGGGAGATAAAAGATGGATATCCGTACGCAAACTGGGCACAGAACTCTTCCTGTCCGCTCCACTTCACCTATGAAACCACTGCTATCGCAGGCTGGTCTGCCGCAAAGGGAATTATCTTCGACGAAATCTTGGCAGACCGTCCCGTCGTTATTTGGCTGAACAACACTGCTGTCAATGGTACACACTTTGTAGTCGGCTATGGCCTCAAGCGTGGAGCCAGCAGAGATGGCCTTCAGTATGACCAGGTCATGGTCTATAACCCTTATCCGGTCGACAATCCCATTATCCATGAAAAGGGAACTCTTGCCGACATGATGAAGTATAACCGCTGGAAAAACTTTGGTTCGGTGCGGAGAGTATTCCCGAAGTAAAAAAAGAGGGGGTTTCCCCCCTCTTTTTTATTCTTCCCTAAATATTGTCTTCTTTCCAGCTATAACCCAGTTTCCGTTTGTATTTTTCTGAATCGTGCGTAGTCCGCCACTTCTACTGTACTGTGGGTTCGAATCATTATACATTTTATACATTTCCACCTGCACCTTATCCGGCGTGTTCTCCAGGATTTCCATCGTGGAATAATCCCAGATTGCATCCTGGTCTGAACCTTTATAACTGGTTCGGAAATACAGCCCATCATCAAACTGATAAAAAATTCCAAATTGATCGTTGGGGTCGTCTACAATCAATACCGAAAGATTGTCATTGGTGGAAATTTTGAGATAGATGTCGGTAATGGCATCATAGATCTCATCGGTGCTTTTCCAGGGGAATCCAGGCAGGGTTTCCTCTGTGACCTTTGCGAAAATCGCAGTCCCATAGACGGGCACAAAACCACAGCTGCCATCCTCTTCTTCTACCCAACTGGCGCCGATGACTGCATTTTCAAGTATGTGGGTCGGAACGCCATCGATTGGAATTTGCGAATAATCCCGGCGGCACCATTCGTTCACGATTTCTGCCGATCTGGTGTCCAGGTCTTTGAAGATCCCGGCAATCTCATCAGCCGAGAGAAGGCCGGAATCCTCCGCCTCCTGCTCTGGCACGGATGACGCATCGACTGCGTTGCTGCTCTGGCTTTCGAGATCGGATTGGGAGATCCCGCTTGCCGTAGAATTGGAGGCTGTCGGCTGCTGGGAGCAGGCGCTCAGGCACAGACAAGCCACCAGTGCCACTACAAGAATTTGGGGTGCTTTCATAAAAATCCCTCCAAGTAGTTTTCTTCCATACCATTGTACTACATACCACCATCAAAAGAAAGAAGGTGGCCATTATGGAGGAAAGGATTAAGCTGTTCCTGTCCGGCATCTGCGGCGCGTTGGTTTCAGAGGCTTTTTAGGCGATGAATGAGCATAAGGAAAACCTGTCCCACTCAGCCGAGTGGGAAGCTGGCAAAGCCAGCTGGTTAGAGATTTGCAGATCGCTAAAGAGTGGGACGCAAAAACAGGTGGCAGGTGTCTAATTGATGTGCAATTTTCTTGACATAACATCGAACCTGCGGTACACTGATAGTACCGATTGTAATTATCCCGACCGCTTCTGGCGGTTAATGGCGGCTGCACTCCATGAGCGTGGACCGAATTGAAACATGTAAGGCACGATTGCGCCCAAACGAGGGCACGATCGTGCCTTTTTCTTTTGCCAACTCAAGGGCAGCCTTCTCTGAGGGCTGCCCTTTCCCATAAAAATAATCCTCCAATCAAGCTGAAAAAAAGGATGGTGACTGCAACAGCGGCGGTCATGTAGCCTCTCTGGTGAGGGAGGCAAAATCGGTTATATTGGCACAGAATGTGCCATATAAACGGTTTTGCCCGCAAATGGCGGGCAAAAAACAAAAAAGTCGCGCTTGATTAAGCAACTTTTGTGGCGATGGCTGAGCGCCTAAACTCAGCTTATACCCTGATCAAGCAGGCGGTGCCGACCGTTAAACAGAGCTGCAGCGGATGCTGTATGCGCTCAGGGACGCCTTGCGAGCGCAAAGAGGAGGATATCAAGATGTCAAAAAACATAAGGTATAGGATGTGCCGAGCCTTGGAGGAGAAGATCCGCCTGGGTGTGGGTAAAAGAGCTATTGAACGAAAAACAGGAAAGAACTCGCCGTTTATCCATAGTGCTGCTACTGCTCGGACTTATATGCAGCAAGCGCAGGAGTACGGTTCCTGGCTTGCGGATCGGGGGCTTAATCGCTGTACGATGGAGGAAGCCAGGGAGATGGCTGCTGAATATATTAAATCCTTTGAGAGCGCGAGTACACAGCACACAACAAGGAGCGCTCTTGCAAAGGTGTTTGATTGTAGAGGTGAGGAGATTTGTCGGCTTGGTAAAAGAGATCCGGCGGACTCACCCGGAGCTGGCGGAAGCCTGCCGATCTATGGGGTTGCGTAATGACCGAGAGCTAAAGCAACTGACGGCCTCAGATCTCCATAGAGGAGCGGATGGCCACCTGTACGCCCATGTAAGGGGCAAGGGAGGCCGGGAGCGTGATACCCTTATCCTGCCAGGCAAAGGCGAGCAAATCGTCCTGGAGGCTGCCAGGAGCCGCCCGGAGGGGCCCCTGTTTGATGTGCCGAGTCATGCCAATGTGCACGGATGGAGAGCCGACTACGCTGCACGCTGCTACGCTTATGCGATGGATAGTGGCTATGGCACGGAGGAGCTGTACAAGCTGCGCAACGGATCAGGCAAAGCCTACGATAAAGGGGCACTTGCCTTTGTATCGGCAAACCTGGGGCATGGCCCTGAACGATACTACACAGTCTGCTACAATTACCTAAGTTATGGCAAAGCGGAGGCTTGACGACGGCTTCTTGTCAGATTTTCTGCGGTTTGGTATACTGGACAGGCTACCACCCCCAAACAGGTAGAGAAGGGGGGTGTTCCAAGTTGGATATAATCTTCTCATTCTTCATCTCCGTCATGGCAAGCGTAGTTGCCTACTACATTTGCAAATGGCTGGACAGAGATGAATAGCTGGTAGCCAGCCTGGGGTAGTGCCGTCCCTCTCATACTAAGGCAAAAGAAAACCCCCGGAGCTGCAATCTCCGGGGGTTTTCGCTGTATCCAAGCGGATACTCTTCTCATTCTTGCCTACTGATATTGTACCATACACAGCGGGCTATTTCAAGCATACCCAGGAACCATGGGATTCATTCCAGATCGGGCTTGCTGGGATGGGTGAAGCAAGGTATAGTGGTGGGGAGGAGGGAACGCAGATGCAGAAGGTAGTAAGGGAATTTGGACTGGCCAAATTTGTACAGATCAGCCCGCTTAGAGAAGGCCGGGGTTGGGGTGAATGGCGGCTGGCCTATGTCAACAAGGAGGGGAAGCTTTCGCTGGAAGAAGATTGTGCCGGTAGACAGTATTTGCTCCTTAGGTTTGATGAGCCGGCAGGCTACTATCATACTGGCAACGGATATCTTCGGGAGGAGGAAAGCCGAATAATATTCCGTACCCGGTGCAGCACCTATGTTGTCGAACTGGTGACTGTTTGATCAATACGAAAAAGAGAGCGATGTCTTAAAAACCAGGACACGGTCAGATAGCGATTTCTCAAAAATCAGCACACGGAGAAGGGGTTTCCCAAGGGTTAGCAGTGAGGTGAATCTGGGGGATTGAGACTGAGGAAATGGCTCAAATTCGGAATCCGCAAAGCCGCTGCCCCAAACTTTGTGTCCAACTTGGACACATCGGAAACCGCAAAGCAGCTGCCCCAAACTTTGTGTCCAACTTGGACACATCGGAAACCGCAAACGGGCTGCCCCAGATTTTGTGTCCAACTTGGACACATTCGGAATCCGCAAAGCCGCTGCCCCAAACTTTGTGTCCAACTTGGACACATTCGGAACGAG
>NZ_CALADU010000230.1 GCF_937890665.1 uncultured Subdoligranulum sp. | reverse complement strand
CCGCGATCAGCGCAATGACAGAAAAAGCAAGAGGAAGAAGCAGCTTCTTCCCCTTGCCGTTTTTCTGTTTGGACGCGGCAGAATGGAAAGTTTGTTTTCTCATTTGCTACGTTTCCTCACACAATCATACTGGGTCGCTTATTCCCCTTTGCGGGACTTCTTGGAAGCGACACCCAAGCCACAGGCAGCCACGCCAACCAGCGCAACCACTGCAAAAACCATCAGGCTCATGTCAGAACCAGTAGCCTTGATGGGGTTCTCGGCCACAGCTGCGGTGGGCTCATAAACGCCCTTGACGTTGCCGTACCCGGACAGTTGCTTTTCAGACTCAACACGACCACAGTTGTCGCAGCGATAGCCTTCGCTCGTCGCAGTCCAGTTGTGATACCCGCAAGCCGGGCAGGTGTAATACTGAATGGCATCTCCGGGTGCCGGCGTTGCCGTAGCAGTCGGAGTCGTAGTGGAGGTTTGACCCGCAGAGCTGCCGCTGCTGCTGTTGCCGCCGCTGGTGGAAGGCTTGTCCAGCGTGTAGGTGGTGAAGTGGGGTACCCAGATGGTCAGCACTTCGTCTTTTACCTTAAAGGAAAAATTTTCATTGGCATTTTTGCGATCCTGAATAAATTCTGTTCCGTTGCTGCAAAATACAACGGCATATTCTGTGCCATCCGCAACACCGGGCATCGGAATATCTACAATATAGCCAAGCTCGGATTTATTGTCGGCCTTTACGTCAATCGTAACAGAATCCTTTTCACCACTGATATCCAACTTGTTTAGAGTAATATTTTCACTCTGCCCTGCCTCGCTATAGAAACGGACTGTCCCCCTTTTCCGCCTGCTCAAATGCTTCCGGCATCTTGCTATATGCTTCAATAGCGCAAGTTGCCATATCCTCCGTAACAATATTGTTGTTTTCTGCGGCGACATTGCTAACATATGCAGCAATAGCCTCTTTTGCCTTGCTCTTATCACTGTCATCCCAAACAGGCTTATTCGCCAGCAGATCCTTAACAACCTCTACCTTGTTCTCGGAAATCTCACCCGGCGTTGCATCCTCCGCAAAAACCGGCAGGCTCATCGCTGCCGTCATAGCAACGGCCGCAACGACTGCCAGCATCTTCTTGTTCATGTCGTTCTTCCTCTTTTCATCTGATACATTTTTCTATAACCGAAAGCTCTTCTATCTTAGCGCTTTTCCATACGCTTTTCAAGAAAAAAAATTCACAATTTTTTCTTTTGTTTTTTACTTTTTACAACATTTTTCCCGTCACGGTATGAGCAGAAGAGAGAGAGCTGCCGCAAACAGCAATGTGCCGCCTGCTGCCAATCGGGTACAAATTTCTTTTTGCTCGATGATCGGCTCCGGTTTTGCCAATCCAGCCAGTACAAACACCAGCGGAAATACCCCCGGCATACTGATACTGAAGAAAGACTGAACGATATAGGCCAACAGTGCCGCCCCTAACGCGGGATGATTCCGGAATCCTCGGCGGAGTGCCGCTACGCAAAAACCACACCAACAAAGCAGTCCCAACGCGCCGCCGCAGATCAGATGCTGCAAAAATTCATTGTGCGCAGAGTCAAAAGCCTCGCCGTTGATCAGGATCATATACTGAACAGACCCCATATCATGATACAGTCTTGCCTTCACCGCATCGCCACCCATGCCAATGAGTTTTTGCAGCGGCGTCATATATTGCGTGTAGGTGATCCACAGCAGTTTCCATACATACCCGCGGTTGGAAGCCCAATGTTCGCCAAACCGCAGTGCCGCAAGAGCTTCTGGTCCCCCCTGCCACACGTTGGCCACCACAAACAAGACCACGATCAGCAGCAAAAGCACCGCCACGGTTCCTTTCATAAAGGCAGCCGCCGGGCGGGAACGGCACCGGGACAGAAAAATGGTCGCCAGAAGAAAGAGCACCAACAGCGGGATGCCAACCAATGGTCTAGCCAACCACGCCGAAACAGTACGAAGTGCCGCACGAGTCACCCATATATTGGCGCCAAAACCAGTAATCAGTGCTATTGCCGTTAGGCCCGCGCAAAGCGCTGCTCCACGCCCCAAAGTTCGGGTGGTGGTTTTGCGGGTGCAGCAAAAGACCAGTCCCGCTACTGCGCAGCCAAGCCAAGCCGCATCACTGCCCGCGCAAAGCAGACCGCTGCAAAGCCACAATGCTACCGCATAGCGGCCCCCTACTTGACGCGTACCACGCAGATAGTCCCCCACCGCCAGCGGCACACATAGGCACAGCAGCGCCCCATAAAAGTTGATATTGCCTACTGTCCCCAAAAACAGCTCGCCCGTATCGGGTAAAAAGGTGTAATAGGCATCCAATGGGTCGATCATCCAGTAATTCAGCCAACTGATGCCCGTCACCACGCACCCCACGGCCACCAACACCCGCAGAACCAGCCATGCACCTTCGGCGGTACCTGCTGCGGCTACGATCAGATAGACCACCGTGCAAGCCAGATAGAGCATCAACCCATTGCTGCGCCCGCTGAGTCCCCATAGCGCTGTATAACGGTCCTGCGCAAAATACCAGGCGGCGGTATAACAAAGGCAAAGTCCTATCGGCCATAACCAGACAAAGGAAAACCGGCGCAATGCCGTTTTGCGCCGATTTTTCCAAAAGCATGCTAACGCCAACCATACCATGGCTATCATTGTGCAGCGCAGCAGTAAATCAAATTTATGGCCGATGAGCTCCACATAGCCATTGGGCATATACAGTGGCAGCCCTACCGCCAAGGCTAACGCCAACGCGTCCGCCCCAAGGGCAGGCCACGAGAAAACACGCTGCTGCCCATCTGTCTGGATGACCGTTCCTATTTTCCGCTTCACGGTACCAACCCGTAGGTTTTATACCAACTGAGCAGTTCGCTCAGCGTCAGTTTGCGGGCGAACAGTTGGCGGTAGGTGGCGGTTTTTTCTTTGCCCTGCGCTTTCAGGGCTGCCATCTTGTCCGCTGCGCGGTCATATTCCTGTTGAATAGCCGCCTGCATAGCCCGGTAGGCGGCCAGTTGTTCCTGTTCGTTCATCTGCATCAGCCCTGTTTCCAGATGGGGTCTTTCAGCACCCATTCGCCGCAGTCGTTCTTTTCAAACAAATCGCGATTGTAGAACTTGTCCATGATGGCCCAGAACTCACTCTCGGTATAACCGCAGAAGTCGCAGAAGTCCCGCACGCAGAGGGGGTCCAGTTTGCCGTCCCGCTCCTTGATGATGGGAATGGCCTCTTCCCGGGTCATCATGCCGTAGCGGATGTAGCGGGCGGTGTAATCGGTGGCCGCCGCATGACCGAACTTGGGATACTTCAGCCAAGAATGCACCAGATAGGCGCGGGAATCGATCTGGTCAAAGTTTTCCGCATGGTGGGTGCGATCCCACTCATGGGTCAAATCGTGGAAGCCATGTGCCTTGGCGATCTGGTAGTTTTTATAGCTATTCCACGGCACAAAGTAGCTCATATAGAAGGGATCCAGCTTCGCCCGCTCCTCAGCACTGGGAGCCATGGTCAGGCTCAAGTCCTTTTCCGTGACGCCGTCGCCCACCAATTCTTCCATGGGGAAGCCCACGGCCACGCCATTTTCGATCTGATCCATAGCCGAGTAGGTTTCTTTATCGGCGTTGCCGCCGTACTCAAAGCTGACATTTTCCCCGTAGCAGAGCATAGGGGTATTGAATTTAGCCGCCATATGCAGCGGGAAGGTGTAAATCAGACGGTCCACATACCAAGTGGGTTTGCCGTACTTTTCAAAGAATTTGCGCATGAGGATCTTCTGCACCTTGATGTTGGGCTTGCAGGAGATAATGGTGCAGCCAAATTCCTCGCTGATATTCTTCAGGTTATGAACGCCCGCCTGCGTCATGGGGAAATTATCCTCCACACTGAACAGGATGGGGTTCATGTGCATGACTTCCTTGAGCATCCAGACCTGAAAATGACTGTCCTTGCCGCCCGACACTGCCACGGCGCAGTCATAACCGCCGGGGCCGTTCATGCCACGGTATTTGTTGCAGTAGGCCTCAAACTCCTTGAAACGGGCATCCCAGTCCACATTTTTACGGTTTTCGTAGTGGCGGCAGGCGCTGCACACACCCTCAGCGTCAAAGGTAATGCCGGGACGGGTATCAGGCATCGTACATTTTTTGCAGTAACGCATCGTCATTCTCCTTTACACAGCCCGCCGCTAGGCGGGATTTTTCGGTCAGTCCGCGGCACGGGCTGCCGCAGCCGCAGCGTGTACATCCGCCGCGGAATCAAAAGCATAGATCACATACCGGTCATCTTCGTAGACCTTCTCGCAGTCCCCATACTGCACCAGCCCCATTTCCTCGGCGGGACCGTCCTCCTGAGTATCCACCAGCAGGAAAGGATGCTCGGGGTCTGTGGTCAGATGATCCTTTTTCTGCAGCCAGTCCGGCGACGCATCATCGCTCAGGTTGGCCAGCGTCCAAACATCCAACTGTCCACTGGACAATTCGATCATCGCATTGCAGTTCCAGAAGGTAGCATAGCCCTCGGTATACCCATTGTCCACCAGCCAAGCCGCCACCGTATCCAGCCCCTTGTGGGCCAGCGAAGGCTTTTCGATTTCCCGGCGCACCGTGTGTACCGCACACACCGTAAACGCGCAGGCCAACGCGACTGCCGCTGCCTGCCGCACACCGGGCAGGTGGAATCGCTCGGTTTTGAGTTCCACTGCCATCACCGCGATGCCGATGGGCAGGTTCATCAGCCAGAAATACAGATAATATTCTTGGAAGTAGGTGTAACAAACACCACACACCGCCACCATGCAGATCAGCAAGAGTACGAGGATCTGATCGGTAGTACGCAGCGTGCGCAGGCGCAGCAGCAAGCGGACCATACAGAAGGCCATGAATACGCCCAACAACAGGCCAATACCGGTAGCAATGCCACTGAAATGGAAGAGCAGTGCCCCGTTCTGGTAGCCGAACTCGTGGAAAAAGTCCATGATAACGCGGTCCAACGTGAACCAGTCGTCCGAGCGGTTCCAGGCGATAAAATTGTAAGATTTGACGTCGTACAGTTTCGACAACACCGAATTGCTGAGGAAATACCCTGCCGCGCAGGCCGCCGCCGTCAAAATGGAGGCTACAAAGAGCCGCACCTGCGCCCGGCAGGCTGCCAACGCTCCGCGCCATTCTGTCTTCCCGCAATCATGCAATGCCAAGGCCAGCACAATGGCCGATGCCAACAGCAGCGGCGCGTGGAATACCATGAGCTGTTTGACGCCGTTTACACCAGAGATAGCCGCCACCACACAGGCAAGGATCCACAGCCGGACACAAGACCGGGAAGACCTGTCCTGACTGCGAAGGATCAGCGCCAAAATGAGGATGTAGAAGAAGGTGTAAACGAGATAGTAGCCCCCATAAATGGCATAAACCAAATAATGCTGCCCAAAAGGCCACATGAGAGTTCCTGCCATCCAAAGGCCGGCGCGCCCCAGCCCTGCGAAATGTGCCAGCAACACCAAAACCGCCGCATACAAGGCCAAGGTGATCATCATGCCGAAAGTTCGCGCAAGATGCCAATCATTCGGGAAGAGCATCAACCCCAAACGGTAAAACCATTGCAGATTGACGACCTTCAATTCGGTAGAATAATACCAGTTGGTACTGATTATGCTGCCCTCCTGATTGAGCAGATCCGCCAACACCATCTCAGATGCCAGATCAGAGTCTACGATCCAACGCCCCGGCACCAACTGATACCACAGATCCAACAGATAGCCCGCCGCCATCCACAGCCAAGGCAGTGCTTGCCATAGGCGAGAACGCCAGTCGGGTTGTAAAGATTGTTTCATTGCTTTTCCCCTGTAGGCCGTCCCGTTTGTGGACGGCTGTTTGTTTGGATAATCCTTTTTGTATTGTACCCCATTTACTGCACAGGCGCAAGGGCAAGCCATAAAATTTGCAGTTTTGCTAAGGGGATAGTTGCATTTTGGACGTGGGTACTTTACAATAAAGCCAAGAGCAAACACACCAAACAGGAGGCGTATTCATGTCTGCATCGAAAGTGTATTTCACCGATCTGCGTACCTCGTTCAATGAGAACCTGCCCCAGAAATTGGAGCGGCTCATCAAGACCGCCGGGATCGGACAGATCGATTTTTCTAACAAATTCACCGCCATTAAGATTCACTTCGGCGAGCCGGGCAACCTAGCTTTTCTGCGGCCCAACTATGCGGCAGTCGTGGTCAAGGTGGTCAAGGAGCTGGGCGGCAAGCCGTTCCTGACGGACTGCAACACCCTGTATGTAGGCGGACGCAAAAACGCGCTGGATCACATGGACGCTGCCTATACGAATGGTTTTTCGCCTTTCTCCACAGGCTGCCATGTTGATCATTGCCGACGGCCTGAAAGGCACCGATGAGGTGTTGGTTCCGGTGGAGGGCGGCACCTATGTTAAGGAAGCCAAGATCGGCCGGGCCGTCATGGACGCCGATGTGTTTATCACGCTGTCCCACTTCAAGGGGCACGAATGCACCGGCTTCGGCGGTGCACTGAAAAACATCGGCATGGGCTGTGGTTCCCGCGCCGGCAAGATGGAGATGCACAGTGCCGGTAAGCCCTATGTCAATCAGGACGCCTGCATTGGATGCGGCCGCTGCGTCAAGATCTGCGCCCACGATGGTCCCCACATCGTCGACCACAAGGCCAGCATTGATCATGACAAGTGCGTAGGCTGCGGCCGGTGCATCGGTGTCTGCCCGATGGATGCCGTCTGCCCCGCGCAGGATGAAAGCAACGATATCCTAAACTGCAAAATCGCCGAGTACAGCAAGGCGGTCGTCAGCGGTCGTCCCCAGTTCCACATCAATCTGGTCATCGATGTATCGCCCTACTGTGACTGCCACGCCGAGAATGATGTGCCTATCGTACCCGATGTAGGCATGTTCGCCAGCTTTGACCCGGTAGCGTTGGATCAGGCCTGCGCCGATGCCGTTAACCGGCAACCTGTCATGCCCGGCAGCCATCTGGACGAGGTAGCCCACGATCACCACGACCACTTCACCGATTC
>NZ_CALADU010000229.1 GCF_937890665.1 uncultured Subdoligranulum sp. | reverse complement strand
GCCCCTATGGGGCCGTTTTGCAAACCCCACGTTCAACGTGGGGTTATGATTTATGATGTATGATAGAAGCGGTCAAGGCCGGGGGCGGTCCGCGTCATCCAACTGGCGGGCTACCTGCTGGGCCAACTGCACAAATTGCTTGAGCAGGGCATCCCCGACCGTTTTGGCACAGCAGATGCCGTATCGCAGCGGCGCAATGCCATCCAGCGGCAGATAGGTCAATTCGGGGTCCCCGGCGGCGGGCTGGGGCAAAATTGCACAACCGTACCCGGCCTGCACCAACATCCGTACCACCTGCGCGTTCTCGCTGATGTGGATACGTTCGGGGGAAAGATGCTGGGCAATGCGATTTTGCAGCGCGGTGGCCTGCGTCGGAATGGTGTAGGCGTTGCAGAGCACCAGTTCTTGGGCAAACAGCGTTTCCTCGTCAATGTGAGTGCGCTGGGTCAGCGGGTGGCCGTTGGGCACCACGCAGCACAACGGCACCTGACGCAGCGGCGTAAAGTGCAGCCCCTCCCGCACCGGCAGCCCATCCTCAAACCCGAATAGGACCTCCAACTCCCCTTGGAAAAACAGATTCAGCAGCGCCTGGTGGGGGAGAATCCGCAGATAGGGGTGAAAAGCCTCGATGGTATTGCGGCAGGTGCGCAGAAGCTCCCGCAGAAAACGCAGTTCTCCCTCACTTTCGCAGCCGATGCGCAGCACCTGTGTACCCACACTGCTGTGGTGCTGCATTCGGGCGGAAGCAATCCGCAGATGTTCCAGCATCTGTTTGGCGTGCTCCAAAAAGATGTTCCCTTCGGGGGTGAGCAGCACCGTGCGGGTGGTGCGGTAGAACAGCTTGGTGTTCAGTTCTTCCTCCAGCCCCTGAATCTGACGGGATACCGCCGACTGGGTCACGTTCAAAATTTCGGCGGCCCGGGCAAAGTTCAAGTTTTCTGCAATCTGAATAAAACTCTCTAATTGTTGCGTATTCAAAACCATACACCTCGGATTAATGCGTGTTTTACATGAATTGTACCATTTTTTCACTTCTTTTTCCAGAGAAAACATGGTTCAATAGAAAATAGGGTACCGTCGAATTTTGACAAATTTCGTCGAGTCCCTTCGCGCAATCGGCCGGCAAAGGCCGAGTTTTTCAACAAGAAAATTTCCAGTAGAAAGAACGAAAGAATCATCATGGCACAAACACAGCAAACCCAAGTTCCCCAAGGTCTGACCGCCGGTATCGACATCGGTTCCACCACCACCAAGGTGGCGGTCCTCGCACCGGACAACGGCGAGATTGTATATTCCGAATACCGGCGCCACCACGCCGACCAACTGCAAAGCGTTTTTCATGTGCTGGACACGTTGGAACAGCAGTTCCCCGGGCAGACCTTCCGGCTTTGCCTGACGGGGTCCGGCGCCAAACCCATTGCCGAAGCGCTGGACCTGCCCTTCGCACAGGAAGTGGCCGCCAACGCCGCCGCCCTGCGCCGCCGTTACCCCGCCGTGGGCAGCGCCATCGAGCTGGGCGGTCAGGACGCCAAGATGATCTTTTTCCAGACGGATCCCCAAACCGGCGCCCGCAGTGTGGCCGATATGCGGATGAACGGCAGTTGTGCCGGCGGCACCGGTGCTTTTATCGACGAGATCGCCTCGCTGCTCAAAGTCCCGGTGGAACAGTTCAATGCACTGGCCCAGCAGGGCCGCTGTGTCTACGATATTTCGGGCCGCTGCGGCGTCTATGCCAAGACAGACATTCAGCCGCTGCTCAATCAGGGGGTGGCCAAGGCGGATCTGGCCCTGTCGGCCTTCCATGCCATTGCCAAACAGACCATCGGCGGTCTGGCGCAGGGCCTGACCATCACCAAGCCGGTGGTGTTTGAGGGCGGTCCTCTGACCTTCAACCCGGTGTTGGTGCAGGTTTTTGCCCAGCGTTTGGAACTGGCCGAGGACGAGATTTTGCTGCCGGAACATCCCGAGCTGATGGTGGCCTGCGGGGCCGCCGTCTGTGCCGAAACGATGTTCCGGGGGGACTGCGTACCGGCTTTGCCTGCCGACCTGCGCCGGCGGCTGCAAGCCAATGCCCCCAAGGCAGAAGTCACGGCGGCATCCCGGCCTTTCTTTGCCGACGAGGTGGAAGAACAAGCATTTTTGGTGCGGCACCGTACTCGTACACTGACCCCCTACCAGCCCAAGGCAGGGGAAACCATCGACGCCTTTTTGGGCATCGACTCGGGCAGTACCACCACCAAGTTTGTGCTGATGGATGATCGGGGCAAGCTGCTGGATTCCTTCTACGCGCCCAACGCCGGCGAACCCCTGCTGGTGGCCAAGCGGGCGCTGCTGGCCCTGCGGGACCGGTACCGGGCGGCAGGCGCCACATTGAACATTCTGGCGGCGGGCACCACCGGCTACGGCGAGATGCTGTTCGCCAAGGCCTTTGGCGCTGAATACCACACCGTGGAGACGGTGGCCCATGCCCGGGCGGCCAAGGAATATGTGCAGGATGCTACCTTCCTGCTGGACATTGGCGGGCAGGACATGAAGGCCATGTGGCTGGACCACGGCATCATCACCAACATCGTGGTCAACGAAGCCTGTTCCTCGGGCTGTGGTTCCTTTTTGGAAAACTTCGCGGCCTCGCTGGGCATCCCCACCAAGGAAATCGCCGATGCTGCTTTTGCCTCGGAACATCCGGCGGTGCTGGGCAGCCGCTGCACGGTTTTCATGAACAGCAGCATCATCACCGAGCAGCGCAACGGCAAGAGCGCGCAGGACATTATGGCGGGGCTCTGCCGTTCCATCATCGAAAACGTCTTTACCAAGGTCATCCGGCTGTCCAATTTGGACTCGCTGGGGGACCGCATCGTGGTGCAGGGCGGCACCTTTGAGAACAACGCCGTCCTCCGCGCTTTGGAGGAATATACCGGGCGGCAGGTCATCCGGGCGCCCTATCCCGGCTTGATGGGGGCCATCGGCATGGCGCTGCTCACCCGGGAGCGCTACCATGCGAACCCCCAGAACCAGACCTTCTTGGGGCTGGACGCGCTGGAAGCATTCCAGTACCATCAGGAGGAAAACGCCCCCTGTCCCTTCTGCACCAACCACTGCAAGCGCACGATTCTGCGCTTCTCCAACGGCAACTCTTGGATCACCAACAACCGCTGCGAGCGGGGCGAGATTCTGGGCGACCCCAAGGATGCGGCGGTGCAAAAGCAGCTTAAAGCCCAGCGGGAAAAGGCGGGCGCTGTGCCCAACCTCTACCGCGAACGGGAAAAGCTGCTGCTGCGGGACTATCCTTGTCCTCATCCCACCAAGGACCGGGGCATCACCATCGGCATACCCCGGGTGCTGTCCTTCTGGGATACCCTGCCGTTCTGGAGCACCCTGCTGCGGGCGCTGGGCTTCCGGGTCCAACTGTCGGACCGCAGCACCCGCAAACTGTACGAGAGCGGCATCTCCGCCGTTACATCGGATACGGTCTGCTTCCCGGCCAAGCTGGTCCACGGTCATATCCGCAATCTGGTGGAAAAAAAGGTGGACCGCATCTTTATGCCGGTGGTCACCACCGTTCCGTCGGAAAACCCCGAAAAAACCAGCCGCTCGATGTGCGCGGTGGTCAAGGGGTATCCGCTGGTCATCGGCAACTCGGACGACCCCGCCAAACAGTGGGGCATCCCCTACGATGCGCCGGTCTTCCACTGGTACACCGAGGCCGACCGGGAAAAACAGCTCGTCCACTATTTTGCAGAGATCTTCGGCTTTTCGGCCGGGGAAACCAAGCGAGCCTTGCGGGCCGCGGTGGACGCCGAGCGGGCTTTCCGCACCACCTTGCAGGCCCGGGGCCGGGAAGTACTGGACCAAGTCACCAAAGAAAATCGCTTTGCGGTGGTGTTGGCCTCCCGCCCCTACCAGAACGATGCGCTGGTCAACCACGAACTGCCTGAACTGTTTGCCGGCATGGGCATCCCGGTGCTGACCGCCGACGCGGTGCCCGGGGTGGAGGATGTGGACCTGAGCATGAGCCGGCTGGACATCGTCAACAACTTCCATGCCCGCATGCTGTCCAGCGCCATTTTGGCCGCCCAAAATCCCCATCTGGAGTATGTCCAGCTTGTCAGCTTTGGCTGCGGCCACGACGCCTATCTCTCCGATGAGATCCTCCGCCTGATGAAGGAAGTCTCGGGCAAGATCCCGCTGATCCTCAAGGTGGACGAAAGCGATGTGCAGGGACCGCTGCGCATCCGGGTGCGCTCCTTCCTCGAGACGGTGGCCATGCGCCGTGCCCAGCAAAAGACGCCCCCCGTGCCCCAACCGCTGCGGGACCCCTACCCGGTGAAATTCCAGAAGACCGACCGGCAAAAGACCGTGCTGGTGCCCAACACCTCCCACGCTTTCTGCCGGCTGCTGTCGGCGGTGTTCTGTGCGCAGGGCATCCGGGCGGTGCCGCTGGCTG
>NZ_CALADU010000228.1 GCF_937890665.1 uncultured Subdoligranulum sp. | reverse complement strand
TGGACAAAAGCCCCAGGGAAAGCTGATTGAGGCCGCCCCAAATGTTTATCTGGTTAGCATAGTGATTCCCAGGTACATATTGATCTGCTCCAAGTGTGGATACATAGGCGAAAGAGTATGTGGGGCAGCCACCGGGAGCAGCATACAGCCCATTATCGCAACAATAGGCTTCCACACCGTTGAACCAGACCAGCCAGGTGCTCACCACATACTCGATCTTAGTGATCTTACCGGTTGTAAACGGCGGCGTCGGGGTGTTGGCGTAGGTGCTGACACCATTGCTATTAGACGTGGGGAGGACGGCAGCTTCCGCACTGCCGTTGATGGAGACATCGAGCTTTTTGTTGATGGTTGTGCCATCAGGGGCCGAATAGGTGAACGTGACAGAAAAATCTTCGGTTGCCTTCACATAAAAGCCAGAGGCAGAAGCCGACGAATCCTTGTAACTGGCATTCAAAATTTGGACGCGTTCCTTTTCACTGGCAATGACCAGGTTTTCAGCGGTAGATGTATAACTCAGAAGTTCCACGCTGTCCGGCAGGGTAACCGTTGTGGTGGCACCGTTGGCGGGGTACTCGACCTGGACGGCAATGGGAACAATGGCATAATCTGTGCCATCCTGCTTTGCAACCGCCATTACAGCGTTGGTTTCATTCAGTGCGTCTGCGTCCATACGGCCTTTGCTGCTGGCATCCAGCAAGTCATGCTTCCAGGCCGAAATGCTGATTTTGGTGTCGCCGGTGGCAACCGGCAGCCCATATTCGCCAATGTAGCTGCCGGTCGGCGCATCAGGCAAATCTCCGTAGAGTACCGTGGCGATTTCCTCAAGATCGGGTTCGTTGCCACCATCGCCGGGGGCTACCGGGTTTTGCATGGCCAACTGCATTGAAATGACCAGTGCAGTCAAAGAACTGTAAGCGGCCTTGACGGCGTCTATTTCGCGCTCCTCATCGGAAATAGCCAAATAGAGATCTTCCGCTGCATAGACAGGAGCAGCCGCCGCATCCGAGGCTTCTGTGGCAGTTTCCAATGCTGCGGTCAATTCCGCGTTTGATTGATCCGCTTGCCATGCTTGACTTGCCAGGCCCCAGTCATTGATTGCGGTTAAAATGCCTTCACTGTCCAGTGCGGCAACGGCGTCCACAAATGCCTGGGCAGCTTCGCTCAAGGCTGTTTCAGCAGTAGCCGAAGGAAGGGAGGATGTGCCGCTTGAATCAGCTTTTTCTGTACCGCCGTCACTGGTTGCGTTTTCGGGCGTGGACACAGGTACAGAAGTCTCCGTTGGCATCATTTCCCCGGTGGAGACTTCTGCAGAAATCGGCAGCGTCGTACCGCACAGCATACACAGCAATAAAAAAAGCGCCAGAAACTGGCGCAATAGAGTTTTATTCATTTTGTTTTGCCTCTTTCTTTTTTATTTAAAAAATCAAATTTCCGTTGCCATCATATCATCACCCATAAAAGACCGATGCGACGAATTCTTGTGCCCCAA
>NZ_CALADU010000227.1 GCF_937890665.1 uncultured Subdoligranulum sp. | reverse complement strand
CCGCCGGCCCGGCCGCATTGCAGTTGATTGTCCGGTGGCATCGCCCTGTGGAGGCTGCGGCTTGCGGCACATCTCTTACCAAGCCGAATGTGCTGCCAAAACCCAGTTTGTACGGGATGCCTTTTCTAGACTGGGAAAGCTGGACATACCGGTACTGCCCGTTCTCAGCGCGCCGGAGACGGACCGCTATCGCAACAAAGTGCAGCTACCCGTGGGAGAAGATGAAAATGGGCATCTGACCACCGGCTTTTTCGCGGGACGCAGCCATCGCATTGTATCTTGTTCGGACTGCAAACTTCAGCCCCTTTGGATGAACCAGCTAGCCGCACGCGCCTGCATTCTTTTGGAAGAGACTGGCGCTACCGCCTACAAGGAAGATTCCCATACCGGTTTGGTCCGGCACCTCTTTTTGCGGCAGGGCTGGCACAGCGGCGAACGGCTTTTGTGTTTTGTGCTCAACGGAAGATCTTTGCCGCAAGAGGATGCCGTGTGCAAAGCCTTACAGCAGGAGTTTTCCCTTACTACCGTACTCATCAATGAAAACACCGCCAAAACCAATGTGATTCTTGGTTCCCATACCCGCACGGTATTGGGACCCGGCACCATCGCCGATACCTTAGCCGGTGTAGAGATCCGTATGGGCGTACACGAATTTTATCAGGTCAACACCCCCGCAGCCGAGGTGCTCTACGCACAGGCAAGAGTCCGGGCCGCCTTGCGTCCCACCGATTTTCTGCTTGATTTGTACTGTGGCATGGGAACCATCGGTCTCTCGATGTTGCCCGATTGCCGCCGCTTGTTGGGGGTGGAGATCGTACCGCAGGCCGTGGAAGGTGCCAAAGCCACTGCCGCCCGTCTGGGACTGCCTCCCGAAAGAGCCGATTTCCGCTGCCAAGATGCGGGTACTGCGGCAGCGCAACTGGCTGCGGAAGGTATCCGTCCCGATGTAATTGTGGTGGATCCTCCGCGCAAAGGGTGTGATGCTGCCACGCTGCAAGCCTTGGAAGATATGGCGCCGCTCACCATTGTCATGGTGAGCTGCAACGCAGCCACCGCCGCCCGGGATACACGCTGGCTGACCGACCACGGCTACCAAGCTTCGGAAGTTCAACCCGTGGACCTCTTCCCCCGCACACGACATGTAGAAGCCATTGTGACACTGCATCGAAAATAAGAGCATCGATTTGTAAGGTTGGTTTTCTCGAGATCAAAGAGGGATTCCTCTTTCCCAGAAAGAAGGTGTGCATGACCATGCAAAGCGCAAGGACTCAAGACGAGCAAAAAGTCATAGAATTAACCAGTTTTATGCTGCATAAGCACTACGGTGAAAATGACCCCGAGGCGGTTATCGCACTGTTTGACGAGGATCTGCTCTGGGTGGGCGCCGGCGAAGAAGAATACGGGATCGGCGCCGAAACCGTTGCAGGATTTTTCCGCCGTTTCGCCGGTATGATCCCCCGCTGCAACATTTCCGGCGAGGAATATCACGTACTGATGCTGACCCCTGACATCTACCTTTGCAATGGTCGGGCATGGATTTCTACCGATGCCTCCACCCAAATCAGCTTACGGGTCCACCAACGGATCACCACTGTCTTCCGCCGTGTGAACGGCACCTTCCGCTGCTGTCACATTCATGCTTCCAACCCCTATGCCGATATGGCCGGCGACATCGGCTTTCCGGTCAAGATGGCCTTACAGTCCTATGAATACCTACAAGAACAAGTCGAGGCTCAAAAAAGGCAGATCGCTGCCCAGACTGCACAGTTGGAGCGGCTGAGCTTTGAAGATTCTTTGACGGGTCTCTACAATCGCAACAAATTCAACACCGTGATCGACGGCGACCTTTCCACACGGGGGGGGGAAGGTCTGGGTGTAGCTTGTTTTGATCTGAACGGTCTAAAAGAAATCAACGACAAAAGCGGGCATACAGCCGGTGACCGCTTGATTTGCAGCGCCGCAGAAGAATTTCATCGATTTTTTCATAAAATGACTTACCGTGTCGGCGGCGATGAATTCGTTATTATAGATCCCTATAACTGCCAACAAGTGTTTGTACAGACCATAGAAGCCTTACAGGCCGCGTTGCAAGCCAAAGGGATCAGTTGTTCCGCCGGCATCTCTTGGCGTCCTGGCACAGGTGATCTCAAAGTTCAATACGAGGAAGCCGATCGAAAAATGTACGAAAACAAGCGGCTGTTTTACAGTCGTCCCGAAAACAACCGCAGAATCTAGGCTTTTCTGCGATTTGTTCAAATTCTTTTTCGCTCTTGTTCACGATTTGCCAACATTTGCATGCCATAATGGAGAGCGAAAAATAAGGGCATCGCCCTAAAAGGTGGTTTTTTCTGATGAAAGGCTGGTTACAGCGCTTTATGTCCGGCCGCTACGGGTTTGACCGTTTTAGCGGTTTTCTGTCTACCTGTTCTTTGGTATTGATCCTGCTGGGTGCGTTTTTCAGTGCCGTACTCTATTGGCTTGGATTGCTTTTGCTGGTATATTCCTATTTTCGCATTTTAAGCCGAAACATCCAAAAGCGGTATCAGGAAAACGTTAAATATCTTGCCTTGGAAGGAAAAGTCACCCGCTGGTTTTCCACTCGAAAGATGCGTTTTCAGCAGCGCAAAGCCTACCACTACTATCGTTGCCCTCACTGCGGGCAGCAACTGCGAGTCCCCCGTGGCCGCGGCAAAATCTCCATCACCTGCCCCAAATGCGCTACACAGTTCATCAAAAAGAGTTGACGGGCTATGTTTGGATATGTTACCATCTATCGAAAGGGATTGGCAAAAGAAGACCTTGACCGCTACCAAGCGTATTACTGTGGTCTGTGCCAAGCACTGGGCCGCCGTTACGGTATGGCCGGGCAACTGACGCTGAGCTATGATATGGCCTTTGTGGCTATACTGCTCAGCGCTTTGTACGAGCCAGAGACTCAATTTGGCACGGGGCGCTGCGCCCCCCACCCTTTACGCACACGGCCCCGGGCCGACAATGAATTTCAAAACTATGCGGCAGACATGACCATCGCGCTGGCCTACTACAACTTCTTGGACGACTGGCAGGACGATCACCGACGTGCCAGTTTTCGACAAGCTAAAAAGTTGGAACCCTTTTTGCCAGCGATTCGAGAGCATTGGCCGCGTCAATACAGTGTGATCACCGAACAGTTGGCTGCATTGAATGTTTTGGAAGGTTCTGGCTCTCATGATCTGGATGCGTTATGCAACGCTTTCGGCACCTTGCTGGGAGCGGTGTTTGCATGTCGGGATGATTTGTGGGCACCGGTACTGCAAGAAATGGGACGTGGATTGGGCGGCTTCATCTATCTGATGGACGCCTACGACGATCTGGAAAAGGATCAAAAAAAGGGCCGCTATAATGCATTGCAAGCCCTGTGGGAGCAGCTTT
Organism: uncultured Subdoligranulum sp.; assembly: GCF_937890665.1. The sequence goes on along the minus strand of NZ_CALADU010000227.1, from coordinate 3,501 downwards.
CCCCTGCGGAATACGAAACCCACTGTCATGATCTTTTAACCCAACAGATCGGCTTGTGTGCCCAACAGTTTTCTTTACTGCCCATTTTACAGGATACCCCGGAGGGGAAATTATTGTATAATACGATTTATTCTGGCGTGTGGAGCAAATACGCGCTGGTAAGAAAGCACAGAGAGGGGCGTCACCAATGAGCGATCCGTATAGCGTATTGGGCATCACCCCCAGTGCCGATGATGAAGCCATCAAGAAGGCGTATCGCCAAAAATGTAAACAATACCATCCCGACCTGCATCCTAACGATCCTTCTGCCGAAGAAAAGTTCAAGGAAGTACAGGCTGCTTATAGCGAAATCATGCGCCGCAAGCAAAATGGCGGGCAGGCAGGCTATCAGGGTTCCCAACAGCATCAGAACTCCAACGGTCCCTATGGATACAGCCAAGGTGGTTACGGGAACCAGTATCAGCAAGATCCCTTTGGCGGATTTGGCTTTGGCCCCTTCGGGTTTGGTTTTTACGGTTCCACCAATAGCCGTCAAACCTACACCACCGGCCAAGAAAGCCCCGAGTTGCGAGCCGCTGCCAACTATATTCGCAACGGCTTTTACCATGAGGCCTTAAACACTTTGAATGGCATGGCTCCCAATGAACGCAACGCCCAGTGGCATTACTACTGCGCACTGGCCAACCAAGGGCTGGGCAACAACATTCGGGCTCGCGACGAAGCGCGAACAGCCGTTTCCATGGAACCCAACAACTATGCGTACCAGAATTTGTTGGATCAGTTGCAAAATCCTGGCCAAACCTATTCCAGCTACCAGCAGCCCTATGCCCAACCCAGCGGAAATCCGGGACGTTTTTGCCTTTCTTTCTGGATGTATCTTGTAATGTGCAACATCTGCAGCTGGTGCTGCTGCGGTGGACGTGGCGGTATGTTCTGCTGCTAATCTGCCTAAGTTTTCCGCATGTCTATTGCAACGGGAACGCAAAGGTTCCCGTTGCACCAGTCCTTTGAACAAGCCTATTAAGGTTTACTTTGGGTGGATACTTCCTTTCGGGAGCATCCACCTTTTTGTTCTGCCCCCCGTTTGGGGGCTTTTTCTATTGTTTTCCATTTATCCCCATAGGTAAATCTTCAAAGTTTATCAAGTTCAATCGATCATCGCTTGTACCGTATGGCACGACGCAGCGTGGAGACGTTTCAATTTCCATAGTTCCATTGACAGGCACATAAAAATGTGATAGCATGGGAAACGCGAAAGCTATATTTTTCCTTGTGGGTGAGATAAACAAGGGGAAATATAGCTTTTTTCTTTTAGTTCCAAAAGAAAAGAGGATTCCACAAATGCAGCAAACTTTTATGAAAACAAAGCCGGTTTTACCATTGGTTCTTTCCATGTCATTGCCGATGGTTGTATCCATGATGGTGGCGTCGCTATACAACATTGTTGACAGTTATTATGTCGCGAAAATTAGCGAAGATGCCATGACCGCCTTATCATTGGTGTTCCCTGTACAAAACCTTATCAATGCTGTTACCATCGGTTTTTCCATTGGCGCCAATGCTGTAATCTCCTATCATCTTGGTGCACAGGATTCCCAAAAAGCCAACGCTGCCGCGACACAGAGCGTAGTTTTCAATGCGATTTATGGGCTTTTATTAACGATTGGGTGCATTGCGGTCATGCCCTTTTTCCTTCGCCTTTTTACCACTGATGAGCAGGTCGTCGATATGGGGGTGCGGTACTCGAGAATCGCGTTTGCTTTTGCGGTATTTATAGCCATCTCCATGTCACTGGAAAAGATATTTCAAGCTGCTGGAAAAATGCTGGTGACCATGATCTGCATGATGTCCGGCTGTGTTGCCAATATCCTCTTAGACCCGATTTTAATTTTCGGCTGGGGGCCTTTTCCTGAAATGGGGATGGAGGGTGCCGCTTTAGCAACGGGTATCGGCCAAACGCTTAGCTTGGCAATGTATTGCATCTGCTATTTCGTCGGGAAACTCCCGGTACGGCTTTGCTTCACGGCCAATACTTTTAATCCCCGACTCACCAGAAAAATGTATTCTGTCGGAATTCCCGCCACTTTAAATTTAGCACTCCCCTCCCTGTTAATTTCGTGTTTGAATGTTCTCTTAGCTGCCTATTCCCAGATCTATGTTTTAGTTTTAGGTGTGTACTACAAGCTGCAAACATTCCTGTATTTGCCCGCAAACGGGATTGTTCAGGGGATGCGACCCATTATTGGATACAATTTTGGGGCAAAGGAATATTCCCGAGTTGAGAAGATTTACCGCGTGGCTCTTGCCATCTCTGCTTGCATCATGGCCGTTGGAACCATCTTATGTTGGTCGATTCCCGGCAAGCTGATTGGGCTATTTTCTACCAATGCAGATACAATAGCAGTGGGCAGCACGGCCCTTCAAATTATCAGCATTGGATTTGTAGTTTCTTCGATCTCCATAATTTCCTGCGGAGCTTTGGAAGGTTTGGGCATGGGCTTTCCCTCCTTTATCATTTCTTTGCTTCGCTACGCTTTATTGATTATTCCGCTCGCGTTTTTTTAAGTCGTCTTTTTGACGCTGTTGGTGTGTGGCATGCCTTTTGGGTTACCGAGGTAATTACTGCAATTATTGCTTATTGCCTTTATCGAAAAAAAGTATCCATCCGTAATACGGAAATCAATAAGGATTTATAAAACCGTTTCTGCCTCCTAAAAGAACCAAATAGCCCTTTTGGAATCCACTTCCGCAAGGGCTGTGTTCTACGCCCACGGTATGTAGGGTATTTTTCTGCCTCGCATCTTTTGCCGTGTCCTTTACATGGTCTAGCCATTTTAAGTGGATGTTTGGGAGAAGAAACGCCCGACTGCGGGGGCATAAAGAAGGATTCCCGAATCTTCTACAACACGACAGCTCAGCACCAGAGAGCCTTTACCGGAAAATTTCCTAAGGAGGCCCACTCCCTCGAACGATAATGTGTAGAGGGGCCATTGGTGAATCAGTGCCTTTTCCAACCGGCATAAGGCGGAAACAACTTGCGCTGCTAGTGGCAGCAGATGACAAGTTATCCCCAGAGTCTATCATTGTACAGCTGAATAAAGTATAATAAAAAATAGAAAATTTGAATTGGTGAGGATACAGGTGTGGTCATTTTAATCGCAGGAGCTTCCCACACAGGGAAAACCGTACTAGCACAAAAAATACTAGAGAAATATAAAATCCCATACTTTTCTATTGACCATTTAAAAATGGGACTGATCCGAAGTGGAAATAGCAACTTAGCGCCAGAAGATGATCCGGCGCTTCAGAAGTACCTTTGGCCAATCGTCAGAGAAATGATTAAGACGGCGATAGAAAACGATCAAAATCTTGTAATCGAGGGTGGATACATTCCTTTTTATTGGAAAGAAGATTTTGATGATAAGTACTTGAAAGAGATACGATACTGATGGTGTATAAATAAAGTTGACACCCTATTCTCAAGGATTTTGATATATAATC
>NZ_CALADU010000226.1 GCF_937890665.1 uncultured Subdoligranulum sp. | reverse complement strand
TCACTTTCCCGACATTTTCCCATAGGGTTTTAAGCTCACTGTCTGAGAAGGGGATGTGGCTTCGCTTCGACGCTTCTTTTTCTTTCATAATATCTTCTGATATATCAAATGTTCTGGCATAGTTCACGGTCACGATTTCATATTCCAGTGCATAGTCATACATCAAATTAAAGAGAGATTTTATCCGTGCCTTTGTACCGGCGCTGGGAAATACCTTCTCACCTTTCTTTTTTCCGCGCGTTTCGATGCGGTATCCTTCGTCCATAACTCCCTTTATATGCCTTGCCCGTACATCTTTTGCCCGCATCCGGTAGATGCTGGAGCAGTAGGCCCAGGCGGATGTGATTGTACGAGCATAGCTTTCATCACAGGTGCTCAGGTAAGCATCGATCCATTTCTCATAGAGTTCTTCAACGAGAATATCATCTTTAAGATCGTAAGGATTGCGGTTATAATCTATCAGGGCCTGATAAGCTTCGTTGTAAGTTGGAAAATAAGCTTTGGGCTTCAGCGGTTTCAGTATGGGTTTATTGAATTCTGTTTTTCCAACGCAGACTCGAGTCCAAAAGGGATTGCGCAGATTTTTGCCTTTTATTTCTGTGATGCTTCCGAAACCATTAGGCAGCCGTTTTCGTCTGGCACGTTTTTTATAATTGTTCTGGATAACCGTTCGATTCAACGGATAACCGCAATGGGGGCAGGCCAGGGCCTTGTCACTGACTTGTAGCTGACATTCCGGACATTGAATCAGTGCCATAATTATTCCTCCTTATTGTTGCGACGTCGCACATTTTTGGGTATAAAAAATACACCCCTTGCCAGGATGTACCAGAAATGATATAATTCAGGTGTTCAAGCTGGATTTATCATAGCCGGAGTATCTGGCAAGAGAAATCTATGTAAAAGCCGTTCGGTACGCCAATGCTGGGCGGTTTTTGCGGTTATTTAAGTCTTTTTTGTTCTTTTTCAATTTGTTGGATACTTTTCTCAGGAGTAGGAAGGTTTTCGGGCATTGTGCCTCCTAGTCTTTTGATAGTATCTCTAACCTCTTTGCCAACATTGTAATGTGTTTGATTCGCCTTAGACTTACCTTGAATATTCTCACGTTTGAGTTTTGCTTCGGTTTGTGTTGCACGGAATAGATTGGCAGCTAATTCTTCGTATCCCATATGGTCAAGGATGTTTTGACTTTTCTTTAAATGCTTTCGGTTTTTAATATCCTGTGCTTTTAGACCGCCATACAATCCCATATAACCGTAGTTTTGAAAAACTGCATATTCAAGATTGGTTTCGACACCGGCCTCTTTAGCTGCAGCAACGAGCAATTTGTTGTGTTCTTTCATTTCTCTGCGAATTGCAAGGCGTTTTTGGTCTTCTGATAAGTTATCATATTGTTCAATCAACTCTTGCTGACGTGTTTTTACTGCAAAATATGATTGACCGAGAGCTATGACCTTTTTACGTGGATCGCCATTTTGAACAATTAAGTAGCAAGCATATCGAGATAATTCATAATCATCTAATTCTCGTTCTGCACCAGAACCGATGTTTACCATTTTCCCGATGTCGGCAAAATGGTCCGATACTGAATTTTGACTGTTTTCACATGCGGTAATTGCTTTTTGTATGACATTTTTAAAATTACCCCATTTTGCATATTCTAAAGCAACTTGCAAATCTCTCGCATACCAAAATTCTTGACCATATTTGTTTATATGACGAATAGATTCGAAAAGCGATTCAGTGTAGTTATTTTCTTCTTCTGGAGAGAGTGCTTTTGACAGAACTCTTTCATGAATCTCTTTTACTCTGGTTTCAAACTCTTCCTGATTCATAAGTCCTCCTTTGTATTTTGATAATATATCTCCTTGAATTCGAGGAGTTTAAAATGTAATCATATACTTTGCAAATACGAAGCCGTTCCTGTTGGCGCAGGAGCGGTTTTTGCTGTTATTGGATCAGTTCGCTGACTGTGATAGTCAGGTCTTTGAAGATATGAACGGTAAGTGGTATGGAAAAGGGCACGATGGTAGGCGCTGCGTCCTCTTCAAAGTGGTAGACGGTGGTACACTGTTTGGCAGGATCTACAATCCAGTATTCGCGGACGTTGGCATTTAAGTAGAGGCTGGCCTTTGTCACATAGTCATGTTTACGGCTGGAAGGGGACACAATCTCAATGATTAGGTCAGGCGCTCCGTTACATCGGTATCCGTCTAGCTTT
>NZ_CALADU010000225.1 GCF_937890665.1 uncultured Subdoligranulum sp. | reverse complement strand
TCTGCTGAAACAGGGGTACGAAGTGCGGGTGTTCGATCTGATCAACCCCAGCGCGTCCTTCTGCTATAACCCATTCGTCTATGTGCAGGACGATAAAGACGTGCTGCAGCTCATCACCAACCTGATCCAAAACACGACGCCGTCCCATGCGCAAAGCAGCGACCCATTTTGGGAAAAATCCGAGACCGCCCTGCTGCAAGCCCTCATGCTCTACCTGCTGCACGAAGCCCCGCCAAGCGAGCAGAACTTCGGCATGGTCATGGAGATGCTTGAAAGCGCCGAGGTACGGGAGGAAGATGAAAGCTACCAGTCGCCGCTGGACGTGCTGTTCGAACGGCTCGAGGAACGGGAACCCGACAGCATTGCCGTCAAGCAATACCGCGTCTTCAAGCAAGCCGCGGGCAAAACCGCGAAGTCGATTTTGGTGAGCGTCGGCGTGCGGCTGGCGGCCTTCAACCTGCCGCAAATCAACCGGCTGACGATGACGGACGAGCTGCACCTGGACGAGCTGGGGGAGAAAAAAGTGGCGTTGTTCTGCTGCATCCCGGATTCGGACAAATCGCTTAACTATCTGGTCGGTATGGTGTACACCCAGCTCATCCAGACGCTCTATCGCCAGGCAGACCGAGTCCACAAGGGGCGGTTGCCGGTGCCCGTCCATTGCCTGATGGATGAGTTCCCGAATATTTCGTTGCCCAAGGACAGCTTTTTGTCGGCGTTGGCTACCATGCGTTCCCGCGGCATTTTCTGCTCGATCATCGTGCAGAACATCAGCCAGCTGAAAGCCATGTACAAGGGTGCGAAACGTTTCGCTATAAGTTGTGCTTAACAGGCACAGCGAAAAGCGACAATCAGAAACACTTACAATTAAGAATGAACTGATTAGAACTAAAACCTCCAAATCAGGGGCGAAAATCCCCTGCCGTGCAGAACCAATATCGACAGCAAAACTAAATTTGCATACGACATGTTAAAGTCGGAGATAGCACGCGAGATAATACTCCACTATGCGTTTGGCGTCTGTTTGCGCCAATGGTATAAAGCGTGGTAAAGTCGTAGCCTGACGGCCTAAGTGCGGAAAAGCGCATAGGGCCTACATGGAGCGGTCTTCCGAAGCCTATGGCTATACGAAGGGAAAGTTATGCAGCGTCGTAAATGGCCCCATTGAAAAATGGTGAAATTGGGTGGGTGTGTACTGTTCTTTGTTCGGTATACATGCCCGGACATGAAATAGTCCGAGGCAATATGCAACAACTGTGGTTCAACGCATATTCAGCACCCACGGCGTATGGTAACGGCCTAAGGGCTTCACAAAAGGATAGAGGTTTTGGAACGTTTGAGAATCTGCATACGGAGCGAAACAGCGCAATGAAATATGCAGATGTCAGCGGTCCCATAGTAGTCTGCGACCGGGAGAGCCGGTTACACGGGGTTGAAATACCCCATGGCGAAGGGGACCAGCCGGTTCGATTTGTAGATTTCGCAAACGAAAGATAACAACTCTCTGAAATACGAGTGACGAACCATAGGGGGAATGCCTTATGCACTTAAACGTCAATCTTTCAAGCGAAACCAGCCTAAAAGAATTACAGGATTTTCTTTACGCAAAATCACAGGAAAACAAAGCATTTACAGGATTGCTTGAAGCGGTGGCAAGCGAAATAACCATTGTGACCGCCATTCATAACATCAAGTCTAACAAAGGCAGTAAAACCGCTGGTGTAGATAAGGTGAAAATGGACAAGTACCTGCAAATGCCCAAAGATGAAGTAGTCACGCTTGTTCAAAATAACCTACAAAGGTATCTTCCAAAGCCTGCACGCCGCGTGTACATCGACAAGGGTAACGGCAAAAAGCGGCCTCTTGGAATCCCCACGATTTTAGACCGTATCATCCAAGAGTGTATCCGTATCATCATTGAGCCTATCTGTGAAGCAAGGTTTTATCCACACAGCTATGGGTTCAGGCCGTACCGGGCGCAAAAACACGCAATAGCAGACATCGTTCATACCATAAACCTGCCTGCAAAGCCGCAAAACAAGGCGGTCTTTGCGTTGGAAGGTGACATTCGCGGTTGTTTTGACAACATCAATCATCGAATCCTGCTACAGAAACTTTGGAAAATCGGAATCCACGACAAGAGGATCATTACACTCATCAGGCAAACTCTGAAAGCCGGATATGTCGAATATGACATCCTGTACCACAGTAATGTCGGAACACCTCAAGGCGGAATTATCTCGCCGCTGTTATCAAACGTATATCTAAACGATTTCGATTGGTATGTGGGCCGACAATATTGTGAACCGCACAGGGTATGCAAGCAGAAAAACAACGACATCGCCCGGTTGCGCAATCAAGGCAAAAATCAGAAATACAATTTCAGATATGCCGATGACTGGATCATCCTCACTTCCAAACGTTATGAAGCGGAGCGTATGAAAAGGGAACTCACGAAGTATTTCAGGTACAGGTTGAAACTCGAATTATCGGAGGAGAAAACAAAGATCACCGATATGCGGGAAAATGGTGCAGAATTTCTTGGCTTTGTCATACGGGCTGGAAAGCCGCGGCTGGCGGACAAGAATTCCGAAAAACACGTTGGAAAGCCATTTTCCAATATGGTGAAGTTGTCTGCAAAAGTCACGAAAGTATGCGATGAAATACATGCGATGAAACGTATGAAGCACACCAGCGACCGCGTGGCCCAAATTCAGTACATCAATTCCATGATTATGGGAATCGCGGAGTATTTCAAAATCGGGATTTGTTCCAAGGCATTTAACGCGCTCGACAATAGGATATACATAAGTTGTTACTATACTTGGAAACGTTTGTACCCCGATGCTGCTATGCGAATGAAACTTCCGCTATGCAGACTAAACAACCTTCCCCACAGGCATGAAGGTTACCAGGCAAAGACATACGCGATTGAGTACCAAAATATGTGGATTGGTATTACAAGAGCTTGTCTCACCCATTCACAGCACGCAAAATATCCGCTGAATCAGAAGATAACACCCTATACGGCGGAGGGGCGCAGTCTTTACCTCAGGCAATGCAAGCGCAACAAACGTTTGCCGCTTGACAGGCCTTCTGTCAATACCGATACCGACTTGAGAATGTCGGCGTATTCGAATTCGATTTACAACTTTGAATACTTTATGAACCGTGAATATGCTTTCAATCGTGACAAATGGAAATGCAGGTGCTGTGGCACAGATTTGAGCTATCGACAGGATAGGCACTGCCACCATGTGAACAGGCGGCTGCCGCTGGAGAAAATCAATCAAGTGTCAAACCTTGCATGGGTATGTCGGGATTGCCATCTCAAGATACACAGCAATCGTGTTCCTGTGAATGTAGACGCAAAAAGCAAACAGAAAATCCTTAAATTCCGAGACAAACTCGACAAAGCGAAATCTACAAGCGAATAACGCCCGCAAGGACGTTGTGCGTCGAAATCCGATGGAGGAAAGTAGGCGAATCGGTGGCGCGCTGGGTGCGGCGAAAGCCGCATGCCCAGCGGTAGGTGGGGGAAAACTCGGAGATGACTTCAAAAAGTTACCTATCACAACAAAGTACCTACCCTGCGCACGCCTTCGGCGGCGCAGGGGTGGTACACATACAGCTGGGAATCGCTGATCGGCCTGTGCGACGAATTTCTCTATTTGGGTGGCAACGAGCAGAGCACCCACAAATACGTCTCCGAACTGATTGGCAAAGAGACAGTGGACACTGCCAGCCACAGCCGCAGCCGGGGCCGCAGCGGCAGCTACAGCACCAGCGAGCA